>CAMOEU010000061.1 GCA_946612575.1 uncultured Clostridia bacterium | reverse complement strand
TCTATGAAACCCATTTTCCACTCCGGCAGGACAATCAATAAGAATATAATCAAAAGAGTTTTCAATAATATCTGTGATATTTTTAATATGTTCGCCTGTTATCTTGCTTGAAGAATATGTGTGTGAAGAAGGAAGAAGATAAAGTGACGGATAATTAGGGTCTTGGACAAGAGCCTGTCTGACCCTACACTTTCCACACACAACATCTGTTATGTCAAAAACAACTTGTTTTTCAAGTCCCATTATCACATCCAAATTGTTTAGACCAATATCAACATCAAGCATTGCGACCCTAAAACCAAGTCTTGAAAGATAAACACCCAAATTTGCACATATTGTGGTTTTTCCAACTCCACCTTTGCCGCTTGTCACAACAATTTTTCTTGCCATAAAACCTCACTTTTTCATAATTTTACAGCATAAATAAGACTTTTCAAATCACATAAAAAAAGAAAAAAGTCAAAATATGACTTTTTTTGTTGAGAATATGAGTTTTTATAAATTATTTAAAATTCCTTGCAAAAGTGAACTGTCTGCAATCAATTTTCCCGCTCCAAGAATTGTGGCATTTTCACAATCCTCACAAATTTCAACAGGATAATTTAGGTTTTTCTTGAGATAATTGTCAAGCCCTTGCATTTTTGCACCACCACCAACAATCAAGATTTTGCTGTTAATTATATCAGCAACAATTTCTGGTGGAAGAGCATTTATTGTTGCATCAATCGAGCGAACAATCTCTGCATAAAAAGGCTCGATTGCTTGTCTAAGTTCGTTTGAGAAAATAACTGCTGTTCTTGGTGTTTTTGTGTGAGTGTCAACACCTGTTATTTCCATATTTAATGTGTCGTTTGTATATAAGCTTCCCACTTCTTTCTTGAGAGTTTCTGCTGTTGAGATTCCAACAACAAGATTTTGAGTATAAGCAAGAAAATTCACAATTGAAGCATCAATACTTTTCCCACCAATTCCGAGTGTGGCTCCTTTGAGGATGTTTGACATATTGATAACAGCGATTTCAGTGCTTGTCCCGCCTATATCCACAACCATATCAACTTTTGAATTGTCAACATTTCTTCCACCGCCAACACAAGCACAAATTGGTGCAGGAACAAGCTCTACATGCCCCAAATCTGCCCCTTCACAAACTTTCAATATGTTTTGTTTTTCTGTTGCTGAAAGTCCACAAGGAATGATAAAAATTGCATTTTCATCAAATCTAAAATCTACTTTTTTCAAAAAATGCTTCAAAAGCACAACAGAATATTCATAGTTTGAGTGGTCCATATAAGGCATTGGAGTGAAAATCTCAACATTTTCCTTTGTTTTTCCAATAATTTTCTTTGCATCAAGACCAAGTGCAATAACTTTGTATCCATCTGCTGTAGGTTCTGCAGCAACAAGAGTAGGTTCTTTCAATGCAAGACCTTGCCCATTCACATAAATACTTGTGTATCCACCACCCATTTCAATGGCATATTGATATTTTCTCATTGTCGCCCCTTTTAAATTTCAAACATTCTTGAATCATACTCATAAGTAATGCCAGAATCATCTAGCACTTTATAGCTCACTTTCACATTGTCACCTTTTTCCAAAGCATTCAAAACAATATAAAAGCCCAATTTATCAACAATTTCATACTTCTCATTGTTTACATCAATTTCAAAAATCACTGCATTATTAGGGATTATTGTATCATTATAAATAAACTTTTCAAGAAGGAAAAATCCTTCAACATTTGAGTTAACAAAATATTCAACATCATCTGTAATATCATACTTTTTGTCGTTGTAATATATTTTTCCGTCTCTCAAGTTTTCTGCAATAGTAAGTGTTGATGCTTCCTTATAATCAATCCCAATTGCAGCTTCAACTAAGGAGTTTTCATAATCTTTTCCGCTATTATATGCATCAATTATTTCATCTATAAGCAATTTTGCTGGATATGTTGGCATAATGTAATGTTCTTTATTTTCAGACAATGTTGTAGAGTTGTTATCAAATTCCACTGTGTCACCATAAGAAAAGCCAATCAAATGTGCACTCTTGTCAAACACAGCACCACCATTGAAGCTGTAATCTCCATTCACCTTTATTGTGAAGCCATCTTCAATGCAATAGAAATATTCCTTTGTTGAAACAAAAGAGTATCCTTCACAATCCACAATTTCGCCCGTCCAAGACGAATTATCATCAACATTTTGTGAAGATATAATCACTTTGTCTTTTTCACGATAATTCGAAGTCAAAGTCACATAAGGGATTTTTATGTCCTTACCTTCAATTTCACACTTAACAACCGCAATATTAAACTCTTTGCAGGCATACAAAAGTCTTCCTTCATATGTTGCACCAGAGCGAGTTTGAACTTTTATTTTTGAAAAATCAGTGCAAAGTGCAATTTCGCTGTAAGGAAGAAGAATAAAACCATTTTGATTTACATTCACCCCTGAAGCACTGACTGTTGTGTTTTCTTCGGTTTCTTCATCCTTATAAGTAAATGTGACATCAACAGTGGCTTCGTTATACATTTGTCCCATTTGGCTTTCAGAAACAAAAGGCCAAAATGTCAATCTCATAGAAATATTGTATGGATTTATAAAATAAAAATAGACAACGATAAAAAGATAACACAAAACAATTGTTATCAACGAAAACAATATTGTCCAAACAAGTTTCTTCTTACCGTTATCCGCCATTATACTTCCTAAATAATCTGCAAGCTTTTCTTGAAGACTTTCTTAAAGTCATCAGAAATCTTCATACTTTGCATAATCTCAAATGAAGGGTCAGCCGAAACGACTGTCTTCATAATCATAGAGTCTCCCAAAATGTCACAAACTATGTCGCTTATGATATTTTTTCTTGAAGCATTCAAGTTTACTGCCAAGTTTACCAAAACTCCAAGTTTTCTTATTGCATCGATATCTTCATCTGAGAGAATATCTTTATATTTCATAACTTCAGCCAAATTGAAATTGTCAAGATTTTGACATGTGCAAGCAAAAGCAGCAATCAAAATTTCTTTTTGAGAAGCCCCTGCAATGTTTGAATTTAAAATTGCATAGAAAGAGTGTTTTTGATAGTTGTCAAAATTGATAAACTTTCCACAGTCAAACATATATGCAGCAATCTTCAAAGGTTTCACATATGCCCTTGGCAATTTGTGAACAACTTTAAGTTGTTTGAAAAGAATAAGTGCCATTTCATAAACATTGTTGTTTATTGCAAGTCCTTCTCTTTTAAATTCATAATAAGCATCAAGGCTGTTTTGAAGCAAGTCAGAATATTTTTCGTTTGCATTTCCTGAAAGATTTGAAAGCACAACCCCATTGAAACTGTTTGCAGAAGAAACAATAATTGAAGCAGCCTTAAATGCATCAAACACAGCACTAATGATTGCAAGACCACCTGTCAAGCTCTCAGCACCATCATTGCTAAGACCTTTGATCTTCTTAACTTTTTGAGCATCAATATCCTTTGCAAATTCAGCAACTTTATTTACTGCATCGTAAGTAAGTTCATAGTTGTTGTCGATGTCAATTGCATATCTTCCAAGTTTTTTTGCAATTCTTGCAATATCAACAAAGCTTTGACCACAACCAATCAAATTGTCTTCTTCAAAACCCTTAACAAGTGAGCATTTCTTAAGTTCTTTCTTTACAGTGGAAACCATTTCCAAAACTGTCATTCCAGAATTTGACAAATTGCTGTATCCAAATGGAATAACATTATATTCTGTGACATTTCTTCTTGTGAATTTCAAAATGTAAGTTGCATATGACTCGATATCAACAATAAATCCCTTTGAAGCATCAATGTTTGCCATAACAGAAAGATATGTGTCTTTCACAAGGTCTTCATCGCTCATAATCAAGAAATTCATTCCTGTGTTTGTGTAAATTTCATCCAAAAAACCACGATAGTTTCTTGCCTTGACAATTATGCTTGAGCACACAGCAATCATCTTTTCAACATTGAAAGTTTCAATTGTGTAGCGATAAATGTTTAATATCTTCAAGATATCACCTTTTGATTTTGGACTCAAAAGACAATCTTTCACAATGTCATTTGTAAGATTATATGAGTTTTTCACTTCTTCCAAAACACGATATCTTCCATTTCTGGTTTGAGCAATAATAAGTGAAACACCCTTTTCATCAAGTTTAATGTAAGCAATATTTTCCATGTTAACCCCTTTTTGTGTTTATTATAAATCAATATCAATTGCACTTACAGGACAATTTGCCTGACATGCACCACAGCCAATGCAGATTGATTTGTCAATTTGAGCCTTACCATCTTTGTCAAACGAAATTGCTCCAACTGGGCAAATTGAAACACAAGTTCCACAACCAATGCAAGTATTTTTGTTAATCATAAACACTTCTCCTTATTTTATGTTATATAATATATCATAAAAAAGAATTTTTGTAAACTATTTTTTTATTACTTTCACAAATTCAACAACCGCTAAAACACAAAGGAAAATGCCAAAAGAGATTTTGAGCAATTCGTTTGAAACAAAGCTTGCCAAAAATGCCCCTAAAATTGAAAATAAAATTCCAAAAAACACAATCGGAATCAAGTTTTTTGTGCAAATATAACCATTTTTGTGGTGAATAATAAGTGAAATTATTGCCATTATCAAAAAAGAAATCAAGTTTAATTCTTGACAAATTTTTTGTTGAAAACCAAAAAAAATGGCAAGAATAGGGATAAGAAATGTGCCTCCGCCCATTCCCATTCCACCAAAAATACCACCGACAAAACCTGCAACAATAAGCAAAAAATAAAGCATAAAAACCTCAAAAAACCGCTTTCGGAATCAAAAAATCAATTTTATTCCACCAAAAAGCATAACAAAAACAAAAATCACTCTCACAATTTTCTCTGGCAAAATCTTAAGCAAAATTGACCCAAGCAGTCCACCCAAGAGCACCCCAGCACTGACAGACAAAAGCGAAAAAATTTCCACCCTAGTGTTTATTGTGTAAACAAAAGCACTCACGAGTGAA
>CAMOEU010000060.1 GCA_946612575.1 uncultured Clostridia bacterium | reverse complement strand
TGACAAGGAGATGTTTGAAGATTCGCTTATTGACACAGTTGAAAAACTTGCAAATTCAAAGCCATTAAGGACAGATATTGCTCTTCAATTTGTTTGTGAAGAAGGAATTGAAGTAGAACAAGAAAGGTTTAAGGTTGCATTTCAAAACACAGGAAAGAACAAACTTGAAACAAAAAAGAGAGAACTCGCAAGATGTTTGATAACAGGGGTTATTATAGCTGTTTTTGCAATTGCATTGCTTGCAGGTTATCACTTTTTGCATCCATATATTGAAGATATTGTTTTTTGGAATGAACTTTGTGATGTTGCCGTTTGGGTATTTATGTGGGCAGCTGTTGAGATTCTGACAATTGAGGCAATACAAATTTTGATTGAAATGGCAAAAGTAAAAAGAGTTTTAAGAGCAAAAATCGAGTTTGTTGAAAAGAAAAAGAAAGTAAGAAAAACTAGAAAGACAAAAGCAGAGTAAAATCTGCTTTTTTTGTTTTGTCAAAAAAGTCCAGTTGTGGTATTCTAATTTTAGAGGTAAAATATGTGGGATAAGGTTTTTGAAAAAGACAAAAGTGTTTTACACAAAAAAGTTAAATTTCACAACAGATTTGGAATTGTGCTTGTTGGAGATTTATACACACCAAGGATGAAGCAAGAAAAATATCCTGCAATTGCTGTTTGTGGACCATTTGGAGCAGTTAAAGAACAGTCTTCTGGACTTTATGCACAAGAAATGGCAAAAAGGGGATTTGTTGCACTTGCATTTGACCCTTCATTTACCGGCGAGAGCGGTGGCAATGTGAGATATGTTGCATCTCCTGACATAAACACAGAAGATTTTTGTGCTGCTGTAGATTTTTTGTCTGTGCAAAAAAATGTTGACAGCGAAAAAATTTCCATAATTGGCATTTGTGGTTGGGGCGGAATGGCTCTTAATGCTGCTTGCATTGACACAAGAATCAAAGTCACTATCACATCAACGATGTATGATATGACAAGAGTAAGTGCAAAAGGTTATTTTGATTCTATTGATGAAAAAGGAAGATACAAACTCAAGCAAGAACTTAATGCACAAAGAATTTTAGATTACCAAAACAAATCATATGCACTTGCTGGTGGTGTTGTGGATCCACTTCCAAAGGATGCGGCTCAATTTGTTAAGGATTATTATGCTTACTACAAAACGGCTCGCGGCTATCACAAAAGGTCATTAAACTCAAATGGCGGATGGAACAAAACTTCTGCACTTTCATTTATCAATATGCCAATTCTTGCCTATTCAAATGAGATAAAAAATGCAGTTTTAATGATTCATGGAGAAAAAGCACATTCAAGATATTTCAGTGAAACCGCATTCAAAAATTTGAAGGGTAAAAATAAAGAACTTCTTATCATTGAAGGAGCAAATCATACTGATTTGTATGACAATATGAAAGTCATTCCTTTTGACAAAATTGAAAAGTTTATAAGAAAATATATAAAGTAGGAGAACAAATGAACATAGCAGTTGACCTTGATGGTGTGCTTTTTGACACAGAATTTTGGTTTATGACTTATGCAAGTCTTTTCAATTTGGATGTGAAAGGTGGAAAAGTCACAAACAAAGATGGCTTTAGAGTGCAAGATAGATACAATTGGAAAAAAGAAGAGATAAAAAAGTATATTGAAAAGTATAGTTTTCAGATTGAAGAACAAGCACCAGTTATGCCTTTTGCGAAAGAGGTTTTAAGAGTTCTTTCAAAAAACAACAAAATCTTTGTGATAACAGGACGAGGTTTTTGGCATAAGGGTGAGGAAGAAATCACTTTAAAAAGATTGAAAAAAGAAAAAATAAAGATTGAAAAAATAGAATTCAATCATAATTCAAAAATTGAAGCTTGTAAAAGATACAATATTGACTTAATGATTGACGACTATCCACAAGTTGTGTCAGAGCTTGCAGAAAGTGGAATAAAATGTTTGTATTTTAAAGATTTAACAAACGAAAGTGTAAAGCATAAAAATGTGATCGAAGTGAGAAACTGGGGAGAAATTGCAGTTGAGTTAATCAAACTTGGAATTATCGAAAGAAGCGAATTAAATATAAATTTATAGGAGGATAAAATTATGTCAATATTGCTTACTGGTGGACTTGGGTATATTGGTTCACATACTGCGGTCGAACTTTTGGAAGCGGGAGAAAGAGTTGTTGTTGTGGACAATTTGTCAAACAGCAAAAAGGAAGTCGCAGACAAGATAAAAGAAATTGTTAAAGGGAAAGTTGATTTTGACAAACAATTTTCGCTTTACATTGGGGATGTTAGGGATGAAAAACTCCTTTCAAAAATCTTTGAGAAGGAAAAAATTGAATCCGTTGTTCATTTTGCTGGGTTAAAAGCGGTCGGAGAATCTTGCAAAATCCCACTTGAATATTACAAAAACAACATTGATTCAACACTTGTTTTGCTTGATGTTATGAAAAAATTTGATGTAAAAAATTTGGTTTTCAGCTCTTCAGCAACTGTTTATGGCAGAGCGAAATCAATGCCAATTTATGAAGATTTTCCAACTTCAGCAACAAATCCATACGGCAAAACAAAACTTTTTATTGAAAACATTTTGATGGATTTGTATGAAAGCGACAAAACTTGGAATATTGTGCTTCTAAGATATTTCAATCCAATTGGTGCACACGATAGTGGACTTATTGGGGAAGATCCAAATGGCATTCCAAACAATTTGATGCCATACATCTCTAGAGTTGCTTCAGGAAAGCTTGAGTGTCTCAGCATTTTTGGAAACGATTATCCAACAAAAGATGGCACAGGAGTGAGAGATTATATTCATGTTGTTGACCTTGCAAACGGACACCTTTGTGCGATAAAAAAACTTAGGACAAATTGCGGGCTCAAGATTTATAATCTTGGCACAGGTGTTGGATATTCTGTGCTTGACATTGTCAATGCATTCAACGAAGTGTGCGGCGGAAAAGTTAAATATAAGTTTGTTGAAAGAAGACCAGGCGATATTGATGTTTGTTATGCATGTGCTGACAAGGCTTTCAAGGAAATGGGCTGGAAGGCAAAAAGAGATTTGAAAAATATGTGTCAAACAAGTTATAACTTTGAAATGAAAAACAAAAAATAAAGGCGATATGCCTTTTTTTTGTTTAAAAACTTTTTGTTGACAACAAAAAATTGTGTGATATAATTATCATATAGGGGACAGGGCATATGTTTAAAAAGATTGTTGGGAAACTTAAAGTCACATCAGAAAACATTCTTGATTATTTGCTTTATAAGAAAAATTCTTTAACTGGCGAGCAATATAAAAACTTTAATGTTGAGATTTTGGTGACTCCACTTTCACGAAAAAAGTTTTATGATTTGTGTGAAATGGACGACAGTCAAGATGAAATAATTTCTCAAAAGAGAGGTCGTCTTTTTGGAAAGATTAGTGCCGAAATTATGAAAAAACTTGTAAAGGAAATTAGAGAAGATATTTTAATGGAAGGCGAAAAGACGGCCCAAGGGATTAAAGACAAGATTTTTGAAAAAAGACTTTCAGAAATAGATACACAAAGCAAAAAAGAACATAAAATAAGTGGCTTACTTTTGCAAGGATACACCAGAATAAACGATTGCTTTTTCTATACAGTGGGAGTTTCCCATGGTTATGGATATTACAAATTTTTTGCTTTCAATGGAAGTGAAAAATTGTCATTTACAATCACAGGGAAAGATCTTGATGCAGCAGGGAAATTGAAAAACAACACACTTTTGTCAAGTTTTTCGCTAAACGACAATGCCTATAACGAAAACTATGTTTGTGGAATTGGTGCATTGAAGGAAATAGACAAAGAAGAGAGTGCATTTTTTGTTGAAGAAAATATGTTTGGCAAACAGGAACCTGTAAATGTTTTTCTTAATGATTTCAAAACATTAAAAAACATGCTTAAGAGTGAAGACTTTTTTGCAATCTTCTACGATGCAGTTGAAGAATCAATAAACACAAACACATACAAAGTTTATGAGGCAAAAGAAAAGGTAAACATTCTTCCAATTTTGAAAAAATATGAAGAAAAAATAACCAAAGAGATAAAAGATAAATACGGAATTTGCTATTTTTCAGAAGCGACTTACGAAGATAAAAACACTGGCAGAAGAGAGGATTTTTGCGAAGATTTAATTAAAATTATTGAAAAAAATGTTGATGATGCAATCAAAAATTTCCCTACAAGACTCAATTATGATGCAAAGGAACTTGTCAAACAGTCATTTACTAAGATTTATATAGACAATTATTACAATTATGAAGATATTGGAACATCATACTTGCTACAGATTTTGGATAATTATGATTTCTTCAACACAGTTTGTAAAGAAGATATTTTCAAGCTTTATACAGACACAATGCTTGAGCACTTGAAGGGTGTTGAAACAATTGCAAAAGATGTTTTGTGTGCATTTAAAGATTCGGAAATATTTTGGACATTTTCAAGTCAAGATGAAAATGCAAAATCAGAAGATGAAAGTATAAATCCTTTTGAAAAAGAAAGTTTTATAAATGATTTCAGCAAAGCACACCGTGTTAAATTCTTGAAAGACAATTTGAAAAGAATGAAGTTTGATGATGAGCAAATAAAGAAGCTTGTTGTTGATTTTTATACATTTGAAGCTCTTCAAGATGATGTTGTTGAAGAACTTGCAACAAAAGACCTTAAAAACGGGAAAGATATTAAAGCAGAGGATTATATCATAAAATCAAGTGAATATGTCTATAAGAAAATTATGATTGAATGCAGCAAAATGATTGTTGGTAAAATGAAAAAATACAAAAGAAAAGAATTTTTGCACGGAGAAGATAAGTCGTTTGTCACACTTTCAAACATAGGAGAGAACAATCCAAAGACAAAAGAAACCCCATCAACTGTGGAAAGCGAAAAGTGCCGTGGTTTTGACTAAGAATTACCACACCAAATCGGTGTGGTTTTTTGTTTGGACTGATGAAAATGAATGTGATATAATTTGCAAAGGAGAATTTATGAAACTTATAAGAAACAGAAAACTT
>CAMOEU010000059.1 GCA_946612575.1 uncultured Clostridia bacterium | reverse complement strand
TCACAACCAGCATCAATCAAGGTTTTTGCATTGTCAACATTGACTCCGCCATCAAATTCGATTTTGAAATTAAGATTGTTTTCTTCGCGGAATTTGTTGATTTCTCGCACCTTATCGATCATTTCTTCTTTCATAACTTGTCCAGACCTGCCAGGCTCAACACCCATAACAAGAATGACATCTGCATTGAAAGCATAAGACTTAACTTCTTTGAAAGTTGTTGCTGGTTTTATTGCAATTCCTGCAAGCCCACCCTTTTCTTTGATTAAATTAATGGCATCAACAAGGTCCTGTTTGTCAGAAAATGCTTCATAGTGCAATGTAAGAATGTTTGCACCTGCATCCATATATTTTTCAATATCATCATAAGGCTCGTTTGCCATAATGTGAACATCAAGCATAATTAAAGTGTTTCGATTTATGTTTTTAAGCAAATTGTAATCGTATGTGTTTTTCTCCACAAAATTTTGATTCATAATGTCGCAGTGCAAAAAATCTGCCACTCCTTGGAGTGATTTTGCATATTCAATTATGTTTTGATAGTCAGAAACTGGGTCGGTAGAAACAGCAATATCAACAGCTTTTTTCATTTTCCTCTCCTAAAAACGAATGCATTATAACAAACTTTCAAATAAAATCAAAACTTTTTAAGCGATTGCAAAACTTCTATCAATTTTTTGTAATTTTGATATCTTTCCTGCGAAATTTTTCCATTTTTAACAGCTTCACAAACAGCACAATCTCTGTCATTTGTGTGCAGACAAGATTTATATTTGCAGTTTTGAGCAAATTCCAAAAATTCTGGATAATAAGATTTTACTTCATTCACTTCCAAATTGAGCAAACTCTCATCAAGTTTTGAAAAACCTGCAGTGTCTGCCAAATATCTATTTTGCCCAAACTGATAAAGTTCGACAGTCCTAGTTGTCTGCTTTCCTCTTTCAACTTTTTTGCTGAATGTGTCAACTTTCGCAACTTCACTTCCCTTGAGAGCATTTATGATTGAAGACTTTCCCACAGCACTCTGCCCTGCAAGAACACAAACCCCATCAATAAGTTTTTTAAGTTTTTCAAAACTTGAATCTTTTGTTGAAATTATCACTGTTTTTGCAATTTTTTTATATACGGATTCAATTTTTTTGCAATACTGCTCATCCAAATCCTTCTTGTTTATGCAAACAACAGGCACAATGTCATTCACTGCACAAAACAAAAGCATCTTGTCCACTGTATATAAATCCGGCTTTGGAATTGGAGCCACAACAATAAACATTTTGTCTATGTTTGCCACTGGTGGACGAATAAGAATGTTTTTTCTCTTGTCAAGTTTGCAAATTGAATTATATTCATCAACAAAAACAAAGTCCCCGACAAACAAGCCATCTTTTTTGAGATTTTTTCTTGCTACACATTCTAGAATTTTTCCATCTTCAAGTTCGACAGAAAAAATTGTCGCTTGTTTTTTCAGAAGTCTTCCCCTATTCATTTTGACCTCCAAGACGATTTCTAAGCTGTCCGCAAGCTCCTTCAATATCTTCTCCCATTGTTCTTCTAACTGTTGCTGAAATTCCAAGTTTTTCAAGTTTTCCAGCAACAACATATGCTCTTTTTCTTGTCGTTCCAATCAAATTTCTTTCTTTGACGGAATTGAGTGGAATAAGATTCACATGGCACATTTTCCCCTTAAGCAAATTTGCCAAAGTCAAAATTTGTTCGTCGGTGTCATTAACTCCGCTGATGAGTGCATATTCAAAATAGACTCTTCTTCCAGTCTTTTCAAAATAATAGTCACAAGCCTTCAAAATTTCTTCAATTTTATATGCATTTGCAATCGGCATTGTCTTTTTTCTGAGTTCATCTGTTGGAGCATGCAAAGAAATTGTCAATGTGACAGAAAAACCATCATCTGCGAGTTGATAAATTTTTGGTACAATCCCGCAAGTTGAAAGCGAAATATTTCTTGGGCTTATGTTAAGTCCATCTGGATTTGAAACAAGTTTAAGAAATTTCGAAACATTTTCATAATTATCAAGTGGTTCTCCACAACCCATAAGCACAATGTTTGTGATTTTTCTTTCTTTAAGTGTTGCTCCCAAAATTTTGTTGTAAAAAAGCACCTGAGAAAGAATTTCTCCGGCTGACAAATTTCTTATAAGTCCACTGAGTGTCGAAGCACAAAATTTGCAGCCCATACGACATCCCACTTGTGTGGAAACACAAACTGTATAGCCATATTTATATTTTAAGAGCACTGTCTCAACAATGCTACCATCAGGAAATTTCAGTGCAGCCTTTTGTGTTTCATCCTTACTATGAAGATGAGCGACAACTTCATATCTTGGATATTCATCCTTGATTTTTTCTTTAAAATCTTTTGGCAAATTTGAAATCTCTTCCAAAGATTTTCCAAGTGTCATTGCTTCATAAAGCTGCTTGGCCCTAAATTTTGGATAACCAAGTTTCTCAACATACGAAACAACTTCTTCATAATTCAAATCCAAAATCATCTGCCCACCACCATACTCTTGAATCTATAACCATTCAAAAAGTTTTGTGCAGAAAGTTTCTTTCCACCTGGTGCCTGACATGTCAAAATCTCAAAAACACCATTTTTTGCTTGCACAAGAAAATGTTTTTTATCTTTGATTATTGTTCCAATCTCAAAGTCGCAAGTTTTATTGAAAATTTTCGCATCAAAAACTTTGATTCTGTCTTCTCCCAAAAAGAAGAAACAAACAGGGTTTTCGCAGAATGCTTTTGTCTTGTTGACCAAAATTTCAACATCATTATTAAAGTCCAAAATTGCATCTTCTTTTTCAATCATTTTGGTGAAAGTTGCATTTTTTTCGTCTTGTTTTGTCAATTTTTCGCTTCCGGAAGCAATTTTTTGTAATGTTTCAATCAAAAGTCGATTTCCCACTTCAATCAATTTTTCACTCAAAGTTGTGTAATTGTCTTCTTCTGAAATCTCAACTTTCTCTTGAGTATATATATCCCCATCATCCATACCAACATCGGTTTTCATAATCGAAACACCAGTAAACTTGTCACCATTTAAAAGTGCGGTTTGAATTGGAGTTGCTCCTCTATATTTTGGCAAAAGCGATGGATGAACATTTATGCATGGCTTTATGTCAAGAAGTTTCTTAGGCAAAAATTTTCCATAAGAAGCTGTGACAGCAATGTCATAATCAATGTTTTTGAAGTCTTCAATGTGAGCAGAAAGTTTTTCAAATTGATAAACAGGCAATGAAAAAGACTTTGCAACATTAACGATGTTTGGAGAAACCATTTTATTTCCCCTGCCAGCAGGCTTGTCTTCTTGACAAACCACCCCGACAACATCAACTTTGTTTGCAATCAGGTTTTCTAAGATTTTTTCAGCAAAATATGGTGTGCCAAAAAACAAAACCTTCATCTATTCCACTCCTTTTTTCTTTTTATAATCCCTTCCGGCTTTTGTGTAATCAACAAACAAAATTCCGTTTAGGTGGTCAATTTCGTGACAGATGCATCTTGCGACATAATCTTCACCTTCAAATTCAAACTTTTTGCCGTGCCTGTCATATGCTTCAATTTTCACATAATATGGTCTTTCGACATCTGTATAAAAACCTGGGATACTCAAACAACCTTCTTGATTTTTGCATTTGCCTTTTGTTTCCAAAATGGTAGGATTGCAAACTTCAAGATATTTACCTTGATCAATTTCCACAATAAGTGCTCTTCTTAAAACACCCACTTGAACAGCAGAAATACCCATACCATTTTTTTCTTTCATAGTTTGAAGCATATCATCAAAAAGCTGACCAAGATTTTCATCAAAATCGACAACCGGCTTTGATTTTTTTCGTAATGTTGGATTTCCAAGTTCAACAATATTTCTTGTTGCCATTATCTTTTCTCCTTTATTTTATTTTTCCTTTTGCCGCAAGTGTTCTTGTCGTTTGAATGATAAGACCAAGCACAATTCCAACAACAAAACTTGAATAGTGTCCCATATTTGTCATTAGATCGACTGGATACCATTTAAATCCAAATGTACTTGTACCACCATCAAAACACATTGCAAGATAAATTAATGCAAGTATAATTGCTCCCCAAATTATATTGGTTTTGTTTCTTGTCTCTTTTCTAAATGAGAAGAAATAATCAATAATCAAAATTGCATAAAGAAAATAATTTACTCCTGAAAAACCATGATAACTAACAAATAAATTATTTGCAATAATTGCGATTCCACTAAAATAAGCACCCAAAATTACATATAGTAAAATCCCAAAAGTTCCTTTTTTTCTTTCCATATAAAGGCCAACTCCAGCAAAACAAAGCATATTCAAAAGCACATGTTGCCAGTTTGAGTGAGAAAAAGCATTTAACAAAGCTCTTATAGTCGGTCTAAAGTAAAAAATATCACTCCAATTCCCTTCCCCAACAGGATATGAATCTTCCCAGCGGTCTCCAGCAAACGCAAAAAGTAGAATATTGAGCAAAACGATTGCAATTGTCCCTATATAGAAATAGTTTCTGTTCCACCATTTTACATCTTTATTTTTGTCGTCAACAAATTTCATACATCCCCCTAGCTTAAATTATTTGGATTCACTTCAAAGAAAACACTTGACTTTGTGTCATTTGGCACACAATCAAAAATCTGTTTTTCAATCTCATCCGCCCTGTCAAGTTTGAATCTCATCATAATTTGATAGCGGAATTTGTTTTTGATTTTGTTTAATGGTGCTTTCATAACATCAAAATAAACAAAATCATTTTCATACTTTTCTTTTATCTCTTGCATTTTATTATAGCATAGTTTTGTTTCCTGTGCCACTGTTTTTTCATTTTCATGCGAAAAAAGCACTCGAAGTATTCTTGCATAAGGTGGGAAATTTGTCACTTTTCGCAAATTAGCTTCCTTTTTGAAAAAACCTTTATAGTCATAGTTGACCGCAAATCTATAAACATAGTGTCTTGGGCTGTATGTTTGCAAAACAACTTTCCCCTGCTTTTCAGCTCTTCCGGCACGGCCAGCAACTTGAGTGATAAGTTGGAATGTCCTTTCAATGCTGCGGTAATCCGATTGATACAAGCTCTGGTCTGCATCAACGATCCCGACAAGCAAAACATC
>CAMOEU010000058.1 GCA_946612575.1 uncultured Clostridia bacterium | reverse complement strand
ATTTTTCAAATTTTGTTTACTTTGTAAACAGAACCCCGGACTTTGTCCGGGCTTATAGAGAAGCCCTGTAAGCATGTGGGCTTTGTGTGTCGTTTCTCTCCACAGCGAGCCCCGGCAACCCACCAAGAAACACCGTTTGGTGTTTTTTTTGTTGCATTTTTATACAAACATAATAAAAAAGAGTGGAACACTCCACTCTTATCTTTCTCTTAAAGTGATTGAAAAGTAAACTACAATCCAAACAGCATCAACAAATATCCAACACCGATCGAAATTGCAGAAACTATGCCAATGATTGCAAAATTCGCCTTCATATTTTTGTTTTGTTTAAACAAAATTGTGTATGCAATCCCCGCATTGACAATAAGCCCTGAAATGCAAGCAGACAAGTTAAGTCCGCCGATAACCATCAAGTTTGTAAGCACAACACTGCTTGCACAGTTTGGAATAAGTCCAATCAGTGTTGCAACAAGTGGTGCAAAATATTTTGCATTTGTCAAAAAGTCAGTTATCTTATCTTCGCCAATATAATAAATAAGTGCACTAAAAGCGATGTTTATAATGAGTATATAAGCAAAAATTTTCAAGGTGTGAATAAGTGGATGCAAAAGATATTGTTTTGCTGGATGAACCTTGTTTTCTTCAATTTCGTGTCCACAGCATCCTTTGTGATGAGTTGAGATTTCTTCGCTATGATCTTCTTCGTGTTCTTCATGCTTATGATCGTGTTCAATAGATTTTTCTTCTTCATCCTTCACTACAACTTCTGTTGAAAAATTTTGTGCTTTTCTTTTTCTGAGCCCGTAAACTGCCAAGTCAACCAAATAACCTGCAAGCACTCCCACAATAAACTTCACAGCAATCAAAATCAAAATTGTGTATCCAACTTTTGCGGAATTAAGTTTTCCAAACAAAATAGGGATTGCCTCATCACTTGTGGCAATAAAAATTGCAATAAGTGTGCCAACAGTGATTTTCTTTTGACTGTATAGGTCAGTCGCAACCACACTGAAACCACATTGTGGAACAATACCAAAACCTGCACCAACAAGTGGGGCAAATTTTCCTTTATAAAATTTTTTTGAAACAACCTTCTTGCTCATATAAGTTTCGAGCAATTCAATCAAAACATAAGCCAAAAACAAAAATGGCAAAAGTTTCAATGAGTCTAAAATCGCATCAACAAGCCAGTCCATAATTCTCTCCCATTACTTTTTATTTTCACAGTCTTTACAAGTCCCATAAATAACTGTGCTGTCATTATCAATTTCAAAATTGGATTTGCTGAAAATCTTTGACAAAATTTCCGCTTCCTTTTCCTCAAGGTGAGTCGTTTTTCCGCATTTTTTGCAAGACATATGCAAATGCCCCTTGCAATCATCAAGGTCAACATATTGATAAAATGCTTCTCTGCTTCCCGCCTTGGCAATTTTTCTGACCTTTCCAGACTCTTCCAAAGCCCTTATGTTTCTATACACTGCACTCTGACTTATTCCTGTGCTTTTAAGGTTTTCATATATTTGTTCGGCAGAAAAAGAAACATCTTCATTCTTACAAAAAAAATCAAGCAAAATTTCTCTTTGTTTTGTCTTATATTCCATAAAACGGCTCCAATTTGCAAATAATTCGCAAATTATTATACACTTCGCTTTTTTTATTGTCAAGAGTTTTAAGTAAAAATTTGCAAATAATTCGCAAATTATTTCAAAAAAAAGAAAAGGCCTTCAAAAAGACCTTTACTCCACAACAACTTTTCCATCAAGCCACGAATCAAAGAATGGTTTCAAGTTTCGATTTGCTGATTTTGAAAAGCTTTCTATCAAATTTTCCCTTTTTGCAATTTTAAATTTATAATCATTAAAATAGTTTTTAAGACACCTAAAAAATGTCTTGTCTTTCAAAATTTGTCTTAGACAGTCATACATAAGCACACCCTTGGTGTAAACACAATGCACATACTCTGGCTCTGTGTTAAAATCCAGCAAATTTCTATCCATTCTCTGGTCAACACTGCCCTGAATTTTTGTATATATTTTCACAAAATTTTTGTAAGATTCTGCTGCATTCTCAACAAGCGAGTCATAACTTAAACCATATTGATTTTCTTTCTCAAAAAACAGCAGTGTCGAATATTCTGTCAAACTTTCATCAACAAAACTCTCGGAAAACTCATTATTCCCCACAAGTGAATACCACCACTGATGAGCAATCTCGTGAACAATCACATAGTCAACAAAATCTTCCCTAGCATCATCCGAAATCATAACAAGATTTGGATATTCCATTCCGCCAAAACAAAAACCAGTTTTCACGACACTAAGCTGTTTATATGGATAATCTCCAAACATTTGTGAAAAGTCCGTGACAGCTTTTGCTGCCGTTTCAAGATGTTTTTCCGCTTTTTCATCATCATAGAAAAAGTAATTTATTTCCACTCCATCAATTTCTTTTTGAATCACAGAAAAATTTTTTGAAAGCACAAAGCAGAAATCTCTTACATTCTCCGCCTTGCAAAGAGTGTGATCTTCAAACTTTGTTTGCACTCCACTTGAAGCCAAAACAAAATCATTTGGATAGGTTATTTTCACCTCAAAATCTGCAGTTTCACTATAAAAAGGGTCTCCATTGTTTGCAAATTGATTTTCAACAAATCCATTTTCATAAACACAAGCAATCGGAAAAAATCCACCAAAATTCACACAGTTTTCTCCATAACCCAGCCTGTGATTTATGTTTGCAAGACTCACAACATAATCAAACTCAATGCAAATTTGCTCTGTTGGAAACAGCTTTTCTTTCAAATTTACTCTGACCACATTTTTGTTTTCGCCGAAAGTATATTCACAATCACAATTTTCAATTTGAATTTTTTGAAATGTTATGTTTCCATAACTTTCACCATTTGGATAAGCCTTTTCTTTATATGAATTGCTCACAGCATTGTTCTCTTTCAAAAAAGCATTTGGATAAAGAAAAAATGACACAAAAGAAAGAGCATTTTCGCTGTTGTTGTGATAAGTTGTCTTTTGATTGCAAGAAAGAGTCTGCTCACTCTCAGAATATTTTGCATCAATTTCATAAAAATTTTTTGCTTTTGTTTTTTCATCACAACCGACAAAAAACAGAACCGGCACAAACAGCAATAACAACAAAAAATATTTTGATTTTTTCATATCGTATCTTATGAAAGCCAAAAACAAAACATTCTCTCAAAAAGTTGTAAATTGAAATAAATTGTGATATTATTAAAAACACAAAGGAGTTTTCTATGGCTTTTTGCAAATACTCAATCGATATGCTTGCAAACAACACAACTGCTGTTGATAATATTTTCATCAACAACTATCTCCCATTTGCCGATGCAAAAAATGTGAAAGTCTATCTTTATGGGCTTTACAAATGTCAAGATGGCGATGCAAGAGACAACACTCTTGAGAGTTTTGCAAACGAACTTAATCTTTCAAAAGAAGAAATTGAAGCCGCATTCACATATTGGCAAGAGCAAGGTCTTGTTCAGATTTTGAATGTTATTCCTTTTGAAGTAAGATATCTCCCAATCAGTGATGTGCTTTCAAACACAAAAAAATATAATGCCAAAAAGTATGAAAGTTTCAATGCTCAGGCACAAGAAATTTTGTCTGGCAGAATGATAACTCCAAACGAATATCGTGAATATTATGACATTATTGAAAGAATGCATATGGAAAAAGATGCACTTTTGATGATAATAAACTATTGTGTAAACATCAAAGGCAACAATGTTGGGTATGCATACATAACCGCCGTGGCAAAGGACTGGGCAAACCAAAAAGTTTTAAGCACAAAGCAAGTTGAAGAAAGACTTATTCAATTTGAAAATCTCAAATCTGGTCTTGAATTTGTTTGCAAACTTCTTGGCATCAAAAAAACTTTGGGAATTGAAGATAGAGCACTCTATCAAAAATGGACAGAAGAAGGTTTTGACAGCGAAGTGCTTTGCTATGTTGCAAAAAAATGCAAGGCAAAAGGCAAATCAAATCTTGTTTATATGGACAATATCCTTGATAAGTATTATTCACAAAGACTTATGACAGCAAGTGAAATTGACCTTTACGAACAAGAAAAAACTGCATCACTTCAAATTGCAAAACAAACAACAAAAAATCTTGGACTTTATTATGAAAACCTTGAGCCTGTTGTTGACAACTATATCTTCAAATGGATAAACTTGGGATTTTCAGAAAAGATGATCGAAGAAATTTCAAACTATTGTTTCAAAACAAATGTAAGAACTTTGGAAGGTATGAACAATGTGCTTGAAAAATTCCATAAACTGGGAATTTTGACTGAAAAAAGCTTGGAGGAATATTTTGTCGAAGTACTTGCTGTTGACAAAAAAATCAAAACAGTTTTGGAAAACATCGGTTTGTCAAGAAATGTAAATCAGTTTGATAGAGACAAATACAAAATTTGGACTCAAATTTGGCAAATTCCTGATGATGTGATTGATTATGCTTGCACCCTTTCAACAGGAAAGGACCAACCTATGCAATATCTATCTTCAATTCTCTCATCGTTCCACGACAAAAACATAAAGACAGTTGAAGATGCAAAAAATTCTTTCAATATTTTAGGTTCAAAAGAAACAAATTCAAACTTCTCAACAGGAAGAAGTTATACAAGAGAAGAATTAAATTCATTCTTCCAATCAATTGAAGAAATTGAAATATAGGAGCGACCATGCGACAAAATCTTATCAAAGAAGCACAAAACAATTTGCAACAAAGAAAATTGAATGCAGAACATGCATTTAATGTTTTGATGCAACCAGTCTTTGAAGATAAAGATTTCCAAAAACTTGAAAAAGAAAAAACTCAAATCATAATTGAAAATGCAAAACTTGAAGCAGATGGGAAAAAACCTGATGCAAAAAAACTGAATGAAATCGAAAAGAAAATTGAAAAAATCAAAGAAAAATATGGCCTTTCTGGCAAAAAAATTGAATACGGATGCAATTTTTGCAAAGATGAAGGCTATGTCGATGGCAAAATGTGCAAGTGTTTGAAAAAAGAAATTTCAAACATTTTGCTTTCAGGAAGTGGGTTTGAAAAACTTGAGAATTTTGACAAATCAATCAAGACTTCAAACAACGAAAAACTCTATTCTTTGATGCAACAATGGTGCAATAAAAAATCTGAAAAGAATCTTATTTACATCGCCGGTCCAACTGGTGTTGGAAAAACCCACCTTGTCAAATGTATGGCAAACGAACTTATTGAAAACGGAAAAGTCATCAAACTTGTCACCGCTTTCAATATGAATCAA
>CAMOEU010000057.1 GCA_946612575.1 uncultured Clostridia bacterium | reverse complement strand
TGGTGAAGACACTTCAATCTTTGTCAAAAACCTTGAAAATGTTAAAGGTGATGAGAGAGATATCATTATTTTCAGCATCGGTTATGCAAGAAATGAATATGGCAAGGTTGTTGCTCACTTTGGTGGACTTTCAGTTGAAGGTGGTGAAAACAGACTTAATGTTGCTATCACTCGTGCCAAAGAAAAGATTTATGTTGTCACTTCAATCGAGCCAGAAGAACTTATGGTCGAGTCTTCAAAAAATGCTGGACCAAGAATTTTCAAAGCTTATTTGCAATATGTCAGAGCAATTTCTGCAAAGAAATATAAAGAAGCTCAATTTGTGCTTGACTCATTCAAGACAAAAGTTGAGAAACAAGATGTTATTGTTGTAAACAAACTTGAAGATGAAATCAAGGAAGAACTTGTCAAACTTGGCTATACGGTTGAGACAAACCTTGGAAACACAAACTATAAAGTTTCTCTTGCAATCTATGACAAAAAACTTGATAGATATTTGCTTGGAATTGAATGCGATTATGCGGCATACAACAGCAGCGATTCGATTATGGAAAGAGATGTCTATAGAAACAAATTCCTTTCGTCTCGTGGATGGAAGATAATGAGAGTTTGGAGTAGAGATTGGTGGCTCAACAAACAAAAAGTTTTGAATTCTATTGTCAAAGCATTGAATGCAAGCAAGAAAAAATAAAACAAAAAACCACATTAAATTGTGGTTTTTTTTGTCTAAAAATAAATTTTTGTTAAATAATTAAAAATACCTATTTCACGAATAAATAATATTTTTTTACAATATTTTGTTTTTTATTTTTAAATTATTGTTGTATAATTATTTTAAGGTGGTTTTATGAAAAAAGATTTTTACTCTTCAAAAGAATATCTTGAAAAATTGGATTGCTATTTCAGAGCAGCAAACTATTTGTCTGCAGCTCAACTTTATTTGGTGCAAAATCCACTTTTGAGGGATCACGAACTTGAAGAGAGTGACTTAAAAAAGAGATTTATTGGTCACTGGGGAACTGTGCCAGGACAAAACTTTATCTATGCTCACTGTGACAGAATTATAAAAAAATATGATGCAGATATGCTTTTGCTTTCAGGGCCTGGTCATGGCGGAAACTTTCTTGTTGCAAACAGCTATTTGGAAGGGGTTTATAGCGAAGTTTATCCAGAAATCTCACAAGACAAAAAGGGGATGACTAGACTTTGTAAACAATTTTCTTTCCCTGGTGGAATAGGCTCACATTGTGTTCCTGAAACACCAGGCTCAATGCACGAAGGTGGCGAACTTGGTTATTCACTTGCTCATGCTTATGGTGCTGTTCTTGACAATCCAAATCTTATTGCTGTGCCAATTGTCGGCGACGGAGAAGCGGAAACTGGACCTATTGCAACATCTTGGCATTTGAATAAGTTTATAAACCCAAAAGGTGATGGTGCTGTTTTGCCAATTTTGCATATGAATGGATACAAAATTTCTGGTCCAACATTGCTTGCTAGACTTGAAAAATACGAACTTAAAGAACTTTTTGAAGGTTATGGCTATGAAGTTTTGTTTGTAGAAGGTTATGAACCTAAGAAAATGCACAAACTTATGGCTAAAGCAATGGATTATGCCATTGAAAAAATCAGAAAAATTCAGAAACAGGCAAGAGAAAACGGTGTGACTGATAGAGCAGCATGGCCAATGATTATTCTTAGAACACCAAAAGGTTGGACTTGTCCAAAAATTGTTGAAGAAAAGCAAATTGAGGGTAGTTTCAGAGCACATCAAATTCCTGTTTTTATGACAAAGCCTGAAAATTTGAATGTTATAAAAGATTGGCTTGAAAGTTATAAAGCAGACGAACTTTTTGATGAAAATTATCGTTTGAAAAAAGAAATTTCTGATATTTTGCCAAAAGGAAAGAAGAGACTCTCTGCTTCTGTTTATGCAAATGGAGGCAATCTGCTTAAAGAACTTAAAACTCCAAACTTGAATAAATTTGCTGTTGATGTGAAACATAGGGGAGAAGTTAAGTCTCAAGATATGCTTGTGCTTGGCGGATATATTGCAGAACTTTTCAAACTTAATGCAAAAAACAAAAACTATCGTATTTTCAGCCCAGATGAAGCGACAAGCAACAGACTTTATAAGGCACTCGAAGTAGAAAAAAGAACATTCAATGCAAAACGAATTGAGACGGATGAAAGACTTGCTGTGGATGGAAGAATAATGGATTCATATCTTTCAGAGCATGTTTGTGAAGGTCTTTTGGAAGGTTATTTGCTCACAGGCAGACATGGAATGTTTGACAGCTATGAGTCATTTATAAGAGTTGTTGACAGTATGGTGGCACAACATGCAAAATGGCTTAAGGTTTGTCACGAAATTGAGTGGAGGGCTCCAATTTCTTCGCTTAATATTGTGCTTACGAGTGATGTGTGGCAACAAGATCACAATGGGTTTACTCATCAAGACCCTGGATTTATAGATCATATGGCAAACAAAAAACCTTATATTTGCAGAACTTATCTGCCAGTGGACTCAAACACACTTGTTGCAACTTATGATATGTGTGCAAAGAGCAAGGATTTTGTCAATACTATTGTTGCTTCAAAGCAGCCTTCTTATCAGTGGCTTTCAATGGATGAAGCAATAAAAGAAGTTGATGCTGGAATTTCTCAGTGGAACTGGGCAAGTGTTGGTGATGCAAAAAATCCTGACATTGTGCTTGCTTGTGCTGGTCATGCTCAAACAGAAGAGGCTCTTGCTTGTGTCAAACTTATCAAAAAATATTTACCAAACTTGAATGTTAGATTTGTCAATGTTTTGGAACTTTCAAAACTTGACAGCAGAGATGAAAATCCATATTCTCTTTCAGATGCAGAATTTGATAAGATATTCACAAAAGACAAACCTGTTTTGTTTAATTTTCACGGATATCCACAAGTTGTTAAAGGACTTGTTTATGACAGACATAACAAAAATTTTGTTGTTTGCGGTTATGAAGAAGAGGGGACAATCACAACTTCTTTTGATATGAAATTTAGAAACGGAACTGACAGATTCAGCTTGCTTCTCAAGATTTTGGAACTTGTTGATGTAGATAAGGAGCAAAAGGCAAAGGCAAGTAAATTTGCAAAACAGATGATTGAAAAACACCAAGAATATATTGTTGAGAATGGTGTTGATCTAGAAGAAATTGCAAATTGGAATTGGAATGAATAAAAGAAAAAACCATCAATTTTGATGGTTTTTTTGTTTTGTTTTTAATTACATTTCTTCAAGAATTTTAGCTTTCTTTTGATTGTATTCTTCTTCCGTAATCAAATTTTTGTCAAGAAGATCCTTAAGTTTGGCAAGTTTTTCTTCAACAGAAGCTTCATTTTTTGTTTCGGTTTTTGCTTGTTCTGCATTTTCTGATTTTTTATTGTTTGTGTCATAATCTTCAATGTCTGTGAATGAATCCATAAGAGCACCTGTCAATGCAGCACCACGATGTCTTCTTCTTCCACGAATGTCATAATATTCACCATTTTTTCTTGCTTCAATTGAGTTGATGATTGCATTTGCAATAATGATATATATGATTGCGATTACCAAAACTGTTATCATTCCAGCACTGAAGAAGCTTGGTAAAACTGGGCTAAATTCAACACCATTGCCAGTATTTATTTTTACTCCTGCAAGAACAATTGATACCCACAAATCAACAAAGAGATAACTTGCATACATAATAGCTTGGAAAGGAATATATTGTTTTTTGAATTTTATTATGCAAAGTGAAATCATATTTGCCTCAATTGCTTGGAAAGATATGATCATGCATGCTTTAACAAAATTTAAAAACATAACAACAGTATTTGCAGAATATGTTTCTCCGTTTTTATAAAGAAGATAAATAAATATTGCAGATATTACCCAAAGGATCGCAGAGCCACCAAGAAGGGCGAGCATAACTATTGAAAAGACTCTTTGTTTTGAATCAGAAACTCTTGCAAGCCATGGCAAGCAAAGAATTGCACCAAGACTTATGATAATGAAAATTGATAGAGTGAGTGTAAGTCCTGCTGTTAAGAATTTATTGAAAATTCCAGAAATAAGAACTGCCACACAGGCAAACAAAACAAGAATTGATGCTGTTTGAATAGAGCGATGTATTAATTTAAGTTTGTTTCCAATTGTTGGCTTTTGTTGTGTTTCTTCCATATAAACCTCCATATATTTAAATGATAACAAATCTAAGTTTTATTTGTCAAATAAATCACTATAATTATTATAAGTTTAAAAGTTTTGAAAAATACAGTTTTTGTGTTAAAATAATTGTATTAAAGTTGAATTTGGGAGAAAAATATGATTCATTCGCTTGCTGGTGGAGTTGTTAAAGAAGCTGAATTTTTTGACTTTGTGAAGGTAAAAACTGATGACGGATGCAGTTTTTGGTTCATAAATGACATTTTTGACCTGAAAATTGGGGATCTTGTTTTGGCTCCGATTGGCAAAAATAATGTTTTGACAAAAGCGGTTGTAGAAAGAATTGATAAAAATGTGAATGGGCAAACGAGTCCGCTTCCACTTAAGAGAATGAAAAGAATAAGTCAAAGAGCATAATCTTTGGCTTATTTTACTTTGAATATTTTATATATTTATGTTATTATATGTGTACAGGTGATGCTATGAAAAAAGATATTTCTGTTTTGATGTCAGTTTATAAAAATGATATTCCAAAAAATGTTGTTATTGCAGTGGAGAGTGTGATAAATCAAACACTCAAACCAAAGCAAATTGTGATGATTGTTGATGGTCCGGTGCCAGATGAACTTAGAAACACTTTGGTGGACCTTGAAAAGAAATATGATATCTATGAAAATGTGTGGCTTGAAAAAAATCTTGGCACAGGTGGTGCACTGCAAGAAAATTGGAAAAGATGTAAGTATCCATATATTGCAAAAATGGATAGTGATGATATTTCTTTGCCTGAAAGGTTTGAAAAGGAAATGAAATTTTTGGAAGAACATCCTGATGTTGATGTTGTGGGGTGTCTTGGACAAGAGTTTTATGATGAACCAGAAAATTTGGCTGGACTTAAGTGGGTGCCACAAACACACAATGAAATTGTGAAGTTTATGAAATCAAGATGTCCTTTTTGTCATATGACCGTTATGATGAAAAAGGATGCACTTCTTAAAGCAGGTGGTTATGAGCATTGGCTTTTGGCAGAAGATTGGTATATGTGGATAAGAATGTATCTTGCTGGAGCAAAATTCCACAATTTGCAAGAAAGCTTGGTTTTGGTGAGAATAAACAAAGATACTTTCTCTCGCAGACACGGAATGAAATATTACAAAAGCATCAAAGGACTGCTAAAGTATATGAAACAGCACAAGATGATTGGCTTTGCAAAATACACAAAAGAAAAACTTGTTAGA
>CAMOEU010000056.1 GCA_946612575.1 uncultured Clostridia bacterium | reverse complement strand
CTCTTTATTCAGGCTCTCAATTCCGCAAACACCAGCCTTGAGTGGTGCCAAAACCTGAATTTGTTGTGGTTCGACCTTGAGATACTTTGGCAATCTTTGTGTGACAAGATCCAAAATTGTGTTTTTGATAAGTTCGGGATCATTTTTGCTTTCAAAGAAAAAGTCCATACTTGTGTTGTCAATAAAAGGCATTTTCCCTTCATTGATAAGATGAGCATTTGTGATAATCAAACTCTTCTCTTCTTGACGGTAAATCTTTGTGAGCATACAATACTTTATCTGCTCACTTTGCAAAATGTCAGAAAGCACATTTCCTGGGCCTACTGATGGCAATTGGTCTTTGTCGCCCACGAGAATAAGTTTGCAATCTCTTGGAAGAGCTTTCAAAAGCGAACTCATAAGCGAAACATCCACCATTGAAACTTCATCAACAATAACCACATCTGCTTTGAGCGGATTTGATTCGTTATGCACAAAAAAACTTTGCTCAGACTGAATTTGGTTTACTTCCAAAAGTCTGTGAATTGTTTTTGCTTCCTTTCCAGTGCTGTCGCTCATTCTTTTTGCTGCACGACCTGTTGGGGCCGCTAAAAGCACTGTTTTTTGTTGGTTTGACAAAATCTCAAGTATGCACTTGATAATTGTTGTTTTTCCTGTTCCTGGGCCACCTGTGATGACAAAAACACCATTTTTTATTGCACCAGCGACCGCATCCTTCTGGTCTTGGTGAAATTCTATCTTGTTTTTCTTTTCAAACTCTTCAATTTCTTTGCTTACATCAACTTCATATTCTTGCTGACAATTTGCAAGCCAAACAAGTTTTTGTGCAATTGTGTTTTCAAAATAATAATATCTTGAAAGCATCACAATCTCAACATTATCCACCCACATAGAAACCGCTGTTCGGTCAAGTGTAAGACTATCAAAAGCCTGATTAAACTTTTCTTCATTTTCTTCATAAGAAAGGTCAAGGGTTTTTGTTGCCTCATCAAAAAGCATATTCTTTGGCAAATATGTGTTTCCGTTTTTCTCACAAGCAGTTTTGATAACATGAATAAGCCCAGCTCTTATTCTAAACAAACTGTCTGATGGAATTCCAGAATTTTGAGCAATTTTGTCTGCTGTCAAAAAGCCTATTCCTTCGACATCTTCAACAAGTTTGTATGGATTGTTTTTGACAATCTCAGAAGTTTTTTCTCTGTAGATATTATAGATTTTCAGAGCCATATTTGTTGTTATGTTAAAGCCCTGCAAAAAAATAATCGTGTTTTGAACTTCACGATGTTCTTTAAACGAAAAACCAATCTCAACAGCCTTTTTCTCACTTATTCCTGAGATTTTGGAAAGCTTTTGTGGAGAATATTCCAAAACATCCAAAGTGTCTTCCCCAAAAGTTTCCACAATTTTTCTTGCTGTGATTGGACCAACACCTTTAATCAGTCCACTTCCAAGATATTTTTCTATGCCTTCCAAAGATTTTGGCATTGAAATTTCATATTTCTCAAAAGCATACTGAACTCCATATTTGGTCCTTTCAAATTTCCCTTCCAAAGTGACCATTGAGCCAACTTGGATATCAATAAACTTGCCCACAACTGTCACAATGGAGTCATCTTTCTCAAGTCTTGCAACGGTGTAGCCATTTTCTTCATTTCTATAAACTATATCTTCTATTGTCCCTACTAAAGCCATAGTCATATTTTAATAACTTTTTGCTTAAAAAGCAAGCAAATTAGTTGCAAAAAAAATCTTGTTAAATTATAATTGAAAATGTATGAAAAACATAGACAAATTACTTGAAATTGAAGCATTAACAGAAAACATCTTGAAGCACCAAGCAAAAAACAATTTGCTTAAAGTCAAAGTGCTTTATTTTATCAGCCAATACGAAAATCTGTCAGTCAGTATGATAATCGACAAGCTTGGCATAAAAAAATCAAACTTCGCACTTATGGCAAAAGAACTTGAAGATGAAAAACTTGTTTATTCAAAACAAGGCGAAATTGACAAACGATGTAAAATGATGGCACTCACTGAAAAAGGCAGGGCCGAACTTTCTTCATTCATCAAAAATCTTGATTCGAATTTTGAAGAAAAAAATGGTGAAGTCGAACAAGCAATTGAAGTGCTTTCTGCCTACTTAAACAAAAAAATCTAAATTCGGAGGCAAAAAAATGAAATTTTACAATAGTTTGACAAGACAAAAAGAAGACTTTATACCACTTGAAAAAGGAAAAGTAAAAATGTATGCTTGCGGAATCACACCATCTGCCGAAGCACACATCGGACACCTTTATCAAGCACTTATATATGACATTATGAGAAAATTTTTGCAAAAGGAAGGCTTTGATGTCACCTATGCAAGAAACTATACAGATATTGATGACAAAATTATCGCTAAATCAAACGAACTTAATATTCCTGCAAAAGATTATGCAGAAGAAACAATCAAAAAAATTGACAGCGAAATGAAATTATTTCAAATTGATGACCCAGACATTTGGCTTAGAGCAACAGAAAATGTCGACAACATTATTCACTTTGTTGAAGGACTCATCAAAAAAGGCCATGCTTATGCCACAAAAAACGGAGATGTGTATTTTTCTGTAAACACTTGCCCATCATATGGCAAATTGTCTGGAAGAAACACTCGTGATGCTCTTGATGGTGTGAGAATTGACAATGATGAAGAAAAAAATGACCCACTCGACTTTGCTCTTTGGAAATCAGCAAAACCTGGTGAGCCTTATTGGGTGTCACCTTGGGGAAATGGTCGCCCTGGCTGGCATATTGAATGCTCAGTTATGAATTATGCAACATTTGGTGACCAAATTGACATTCACGGTGGTGGAAGAGATTTGGTTTTTCCACACCACGAAAACGAAATTGCTCAAAGTGAAAGTTTGACAGGAAAACCTTTTGCAAAATATTGGACACACAATGGACTTATCAGAGTCAATGGACAAAAAATGAGCAAATCACTTGGAAACTCACTTTTGATGAGTGACCTAAGAAAAAGTTATCACATCGAATCAATCAAATTTGCACTCTTGCAAAATTCTTATCACACAGACATAAACATCACAGACAATCTTTTCCCAGATGCAGAGAAGCATTTGTTTGAATTCTACAAAGTTTTGCAGAATGCTCAAACACTTGGAAAACTTGAAGGTGAAGATGAGACAGTTGGTCAAAATTTTGACATCGCAATGAGAGATGACCTAAACACAGCAAAGGCACTCTCCCTTTTGTTTGGAATTTTCAAAACTGCAAAGGAAAAAATTGCAAACAAAGACAAATCTGTGCTTGCAACACTAAACTCTGTGATAAAAACATATTCACTTTTGGGACTTTTTAAAGAAAATCCTGACAAATTTGTTTCATATGTTATGTCAAAACAAGATTCTGCTGTCCCTGAAGAAGTGAAAAATCTTGCACAGGAAAGATGGCAAGCAAAAAAAGACCGCAATTTTGCAAAAGCGGATGAAATAAGAGCAAAAATATCAAGTCTTGGCTATGAAGTTAAGGACACAAGAGAAGGTTTTGAAATTTTAAAAAAGTAGGGCTTTATGAAAGAATATATAAAAGTTTTTAGAGATTGGAAAAAACTCGCCCGTCCAAACAAATGGGAAATTTTTTGGACGATATTTTTCGTTCTTTTGTCTCAAGTTTTTGTTTTGGTAATCATCCCAATGTTCTCGGCAGAACTCACTGCACAAATGTCTGCAAACAATTACACCACCGCCATTTGGATGGCTGTTGCAGTCATTGTTGCAATTGCAGCAAAAAACTTTGCTTGGCTTGGAAATTATCTCGTTTATCCAAAACTGATTAAAACAACTTATGCAAGAATAAACAACGAGTTTATCACAAAAACTCTTAAAGCAAAATCTGCAAACTTTGACAATGTTTCAAAAGAAAGAATCTTAAACACAATTCATACAGATGTTTTGACAGTTGCTGACTTTGGAGACAAAATCACAACAGCTTTCGGAAGATTCATAATGACGATTGTTTCAATAGTTATCATCTTTACGAAAAGCATCTATGCGGGAATAATCGTTGTTGTTGCTGATATTATCGACTTTATCATTTTCTCTTGGTTTAACAAGAAAAGACAGGTATATGTAAAGAGTCTTCGTGCAATCAACGACAAACAATATGAAAAATTCAGTGAAATTGTGGACAAGCGAGAAGCGATTCAAGACCTTGGTCAAGAAAAGCGAATGAGAAAGGAATATAACGAACTTGTTGACGAATATATCAAAGAACTCAGAAAACGAACTATTTGGGATAATATCAAAGAAAATCACTATCAAACAATCTATAGATTCTTGATTTTCATCGCAACTCTTGTTTGTATCTTCCTTGTAATGCAAGGACCTGAAGTGATGACTGTAGCCACCTTCTTCACAATCACCGCCTATGTGACAGACGGCATCACCGCCACAAAAGATATGTATAACATCTCGACCTATTTCAATGATGTTAATGTCGCCACCCAAAGAGTGAATGCAGTGCTTGATTTTGTTGATAGAGATGAAGTTGAAGTCGGTAAAAACTCATTTAAAGACATTTTGGGAAGCATCAGTTTTTCAAAAGTTGTTTACAAAAAAGATGATGAAGGAAACCCTTCACTCAAAAAATTTGATGTCATGATAAAAGAAAATGAAACTACTCTTCTTCTCGGAAGCAAGAGTTGCGGAAAAAGGACAATCTTCAATTTGCTCCGCAGAAACATCAAACCACAACAAGGCAAAGTTATGCTTGATGGTGTAAATATATATGATTATACCACATCAGCATATAGAAACATCTTCAGTTATGTCTCAACCAAACCAATCTTCTTTAAGGGAAGCATAATGAAAAACCTTACAATTCAAGAAAAAAATCAAAAAGTTGTTCAAGAAGTTTGTAAGGAACTTGGAATATACAACTATATCAAATCGCTTCCAAAGAAATTTAACACAAACATAACAGAATTGCCTTTTGAAAAACAATATCTCATCGCCCTTGCTCGTTCAATTCTCACCACATCACAAATTCTTGTTTTGTATGAATTCCCTTCAAACCTTTCAGACAAAGAAAGAGAAAACATCAAAAAACTTCTTCGCTCTATGCAAGGCTCAAGAACAATCTTGATTTTCAGTGCAAAAGAATATTGTGCAGACATTGCAAACAAGATTATCTACATTGAAAACGGAGATATCAAAAACATTACATACACAGAAAAAGCAGATTTTATATAAAAAAACGACCAACTTCGGTCGTTTTTTTTGTTACATCTGAAATAATTTTTCTGATTCCAACTTAACACTTCCCCTTATATAGTTGTCATGATTTACTAAAGGCTTTTCCGATGAGTGTTTCTCTACCAATTCTACCACTTTTTCATCAATTTTCTTAACATTATCAGGAATATCTATCACACTTTCTTTCTCCATCTTATAGG
>CAMOEU010000055.1 GCA_946612575.1 uncultured Clostridia bacterium | reverse complement strand
AAAAACATTTATAGATCAGAATCTCCAACAAGTCCAATCTTCTCTAAAGACGAAGTGAAAAAATATATGTCAAGTTTCTATTCTGAAGCTGAAAAGAACATAGAAAAATCTAAGGACTATGAAGGAAAGATTTTTGATTATGTTGTCACAAACACATTTGATGGCAAAGACCTTGGAAGAAACGGATATTATATCTTGACAATCATTGCTGTTGCTGCTTCATTCTTCTCAATGTGGCTTTCAAACAGACTTATGAGAAACAAGAATGCCCCTGCTCAAAAGAGCAATATGTTGATGTATTTCATACTTCCAATCATTATGGGTATCTTCACATTTATGTACACAAGTTTGTTTGCAATTTACATTATTGTTGGACAACTTGTTATGATTGCTCTCACTCCACTCACAACATTTATTGTTAAGAAATGGAATTCACATGATGAAAAGAAAAATCACGACAAAAATGTGATTGATGTAGATTATAGAAGAAAAGACATCTAAATAAGAAAAGAAGGAAAAATTCCTTCTTTTTTTTATTGCAAATTTGTTATTGCCGCCCAAGTGTTTGGACCAACGATTCCATCTACAGTCAAAGAATTATGTTCTTGGAATTGTTTTACTGCGGTTTCAGTTTTTGGCCCAAAAATTCCGTCTATTGTGCCTACAGGAATAAATTTACTTTCAAGCAGTTTTTGCAAAAATCTGACATAATTTCCACGGAAATTCAACCGCAAAATTGGATATTGTGGCAAAACCAAAAGAGTCTTCCAAGTGTTTCTTCCCACAATACCATCAACAGTTAATGAGTTTTCTTGTTGAAACCTTCTGACAGCGGTTTCTGTATTTGAGCCAAACACTCCATCGACAGTCAAATTTTCGCCAAGTTGATTCAAAAGAAATTGCACCAAAAAGACAAAATTTCCCCTGCTTCCGTTTCTTATTGTGGGGTAATTTGACAAGTTTTCTCTGTCAATGAAAGTTGTGTTTAAAAACTGACAAACTCCCATGCATGCCTCTTCGCCAACTTCTGTATAAAAAAGTGGATTGAGCATAAGTCCAGCCTCTCTCAAATTGGTCATAAAACCTGCTTCTATAAGGGCAGAAGTGCAATTTACTCTTGACAAGACCCCTGCATCATTTAAAATTTTGACCCCTCGCCCATTTTGAGAGGTTCCACCAAGAAGATTGTTGTAAATATCTGTTGCGAGCATTTGACTTTGTTGAGCTTTTGGATTTTGAGTGGAATAGAATGTTTCAAAGCCGGAAGCGGAGTTGAAAGAATTTCCATCTCCAAAAGCATTGTATGCAAAAGTGACAAGGGCAGTCAAGTTTTGTCTGTTTATTCTTCTCACTCGCTCAGAGATTGAAATATCATTAAGTTCTGGTTTGACATCATAAACAGAAAAACTGTTTCTTAAGAGTGCTTCAATAAATTTGTTTTTTGCAGCACGATTAAATTCATTTTCATAAATTTGTCTTTCAAGACCAGGCACAACAGGAGTTCGCTTGCCGGGAGTTGGCGGATTGACACCATGCTCATCATTTGCTCCTATGTAATAAATATCGTTTGCCATAAAATTCTCCTTACAAAAATTTATATGATTGGCTCTTGAAAAAAGTTTTTGCATATGATATGATATTGCAGAGGTCGAGATTATGGAATTGAAAGATTTGAAACTTACAAATTCAATAATAAAAAAACATTATAGTCATTACAAAAACAGATATTGTAAGATATTGGTTGATGCAAGATATGAAAAATTTAACTTAGGAAAACCTGTTGTTAGGGAATTCAGCAATTCAATTTATAACTTCTTTAAAGAAAAAGGTGTTAATTCGCTTTTTGTTGAATATCTCAAAAAATCTTATACAGAAGTTTATATACCTGAAGAACTTTCTTTGCATAACGACTACTACAACAGCCTTATGCTTGCCGCACAGTTTGAAGGAAGTGAACTTTGCTTTGGAAAAATGACTAAAGTCGGCAAAGATTATGTTGGATGTTGGGTAGAAAGAAAAAACTTGATTTTTGATATGGGAAGCGGTGTTTTGTTTAATAAAGATGAGACAAAAGATCTTTTCTATGAAGTTTTTGGAATTTCAAAGAGTAATGTTGTAAGAATTTCACACAACAAACTTACAGAAAGTAAAGAATCTTTGGACGGTGTAATCAAAACCATAAGTGAAGTTGATGATCACAAGAAAAAAGAATATAAATTGGCTTATCAAGCCGTAAAGGAAGGAAAATAAAGTGAAAGAAATTAAATATAAAAAATGGGACAGAAAGTTTTATAAAGAACTTGAAAAGCAAAATGTTTCACAAGAAATTGTTGATGAAATAAAAAAAGATGGAATTTCATCTCAATATGGTGCCCTGGTGCTTGCTTCTGCATTGAAAGGAAGTAAACTCATAATTGGATTCTGCGAAAAAGATTTTTGGTGGGTAGAATATTGTGGAAATGTAGTTGATTGCGAAAACAAGAAAGTTTACCTTAAGGATGAGTTTTGTGCAGTAAAACTCTTTGATATTGACTTTTCTCATCTTAAAGATGATGGTGTTGCCGATCAATTGGCATATTTGTCAATCAAAGATGAAGAAAACAAATTTGAATTGCTTTCAAAACTTAGAAAACTTAATGCTGTAAATGAAAAACAAGAAGCTGTAGTAAGCAAACTTCTTTCGAGAGATACTGCTACAAAGTTAAACAAAAAACTTGAAGAAGAGGAAGAAAATAAAAATACTCAATACAATAAAGATGAAGTTTTTAAAGAAAAAATAGAAAATGCAAAAAAAATTGTAATAGAGTTAAACAAAAACAAAACAGAGCAAAAATAAAAGACGAATTATTCTTCGTCTTTTTTTATTTTTGTTTGATTTGACAATTTCAAAACATCTTCTTCGCTGTCTGTTTTCAAAATAGCTTCATTTTTATGTTTTTTGATATAAATGTTCCATTTGAAGAAACCATATGTTGTGTTTGTAAGATATCCAACTTCCAAAATGAGAAGTGCCCAGTTGTGACTGAGAATGTAGAAGATTGTTTCGCAAATAATAACTCCATACCAAGCAATCCATTGTTCTCTATATCTAAGCCACAAGAAAAGTCCATTGCAAACATTGAATGTTGCTGCCAAGGCATCGAGATACCACATATCAGTCATTCCTTCAATGTATGTAAACAAGAAGCCAAGCCCGATTGATGCTGCAAGAATTCCTATGAAAATTGCAATTTCTTTCTTGAAATCAAATTTTTTAACAACAACTTTTTCTTTTTCTTGTTTGTCTTGTCTTTTTTCCCAACTGAAGAAGCTGATGAAAAGCATTGGCATCCAGAAAACAAATTCAATAAGTGCTGTCACATATCTTCCACAAATAAGGCAAACTGTTGTAAATGTTAAGTCGTAGAATATAAATGATACAATAAATGCCCATTTTGATTGTTTTGAAAGCAACAATTCACAAGTACAGCCGCCCATAAGTGTGATTATTGAAAATACAATAACAAGGTTTGTTAAGTTTTCAGGAACACCTTCGATATCTGGAAAGATTATTGAAAGTGCAATTCCAGCACTCCACAACAATACAAGCCAAATTTTTTCATATGTAGTAAAGTAATTCCAAAGAAAAACAAAACCTTTTCCAATTTTCTTAAATATATTTTCTTTCTTTGCTTGAGATGAAGAGATGTTTTGATCTGTCAAATCGTTTTCATTTTTAATATTTTTATTTTCCATCATCTTTATCCCTTTTAATTTTAAATTTTTTCCTAAAACAAAATTGAATAAGGTGGTGGAAAAATGATGTATCCATTTCTGGCAATTATTTTTCCCATAAAAACTCCAAATAAATTTTATACCTGATTATACACAAAAGAAGGGTGTTTTGTCAATAGTCTTAGTTGCCTTATAAGAAAGAATATGGTAAAATAATAGCCGTAGGAGAAATTTAATGAAAACGGTATATAATTTTGATGAAAATTTACAAAAACTTACAGAAGAAGTTGAAAAGGAACTTCAACCAATCTTCAAAAAATATGATGAAATTGAAATGTTAAACAGTTCAAAAATTTTGAAAGCTTTTCAAGACAATCGCCTTTCAAGCACGGACTTCGCTGAGACAACAGGCTATGGATATTCAAATCCAGGAAGAGAAAAACTTGAAAGAATTTATGCTCAAATTTACGGTGCTGAAGATGCCCTCGTTCGCCCACAAATTATGAGCGGGACCCATGCACTTTCACTCACATTTTTTGGACTTTTGAAATATGGAGACACATTTATTTCAATTTCAGGCGAGCCTTATGACTCTCTCAAAAGCATTATAGGCACTGAAGGTGACAGCAAAAACTCATTGATTCAAAACGGAGTTAAGTTTGAAATTATTGATCTTGTAAATGATGATTTTGACATTCCAGCAATTCAAAAAAGACTTAAAAAGAGCAAAGTCAAACTTGTGGAAATTCAAAGATCAAGAGGTTATTCTCACAGAAAGAGTTTGACAGTTGAAAAGATAGAAAGAGTTTGCAAGGCAATTCGAGAAGTGGATAAAGATGTTATTATTATGGTTGATAATTGCTATGGAGATATGGTTGAAGAAAGAGAACCAACAGAAGTTGGTGCAGATATCATTGTAGGCTCACTTCTCAAAAATATGAGTGGTGGAATAACAAAAACTGGTGGTTATATTGTTGGTAAAAAAGACTTGATTTGGGATGTTTCAGAAAGATTTTCTGCTCCTTGTATAGGCAAAGATATAGGAGCTGACTTAAACCAACTCAATGATTTCTATCGCGGACTTTACAGAGCCCCTGCTGTTGTTTGTGCAAGTTTAAAAACAATGACTTTTGCAAGCAGAATTTTGCAAAAACTTGGATTTGATGTTGACCCACTTTTTGATGAAGAAAGAACAGATATTATTCAAACAATAAATCTTGGTACAGCTGACAATTTAATCAAATTCTGTCAGGGTATTCAAAAAGGAACGGCTGTAGAGAGTTTTGTCACACCAATTCCTTCACAAACACCTGGATATCCACACGAGGAAATTATGGCAAGTGGAAGCTTCACAAGTGGTTCTACAATCGAACTTTCTTGTGATGGGCCTGTTGTTGAACCTTTCACATGTTATATGCAAGGTGGAGTCACATATCAATTTGGTAAACTTGGAATTTTGATTGGAGTAAAAGAGATATTAAAAAATTTGTAAAAATAGACTGAAAAAATGTCTATTTTTTTCTTTAAAATTAAAGTTTAAATTTTTTGTAAAAATATTGAAAAAAATGAAAAAATCTGCATCCGGATGCAGATTTTTGTTATTTTTAACCAATTTTCGGTTTAATTTTCAAATCAAAAATTTAAGCAAAATTTGTTCATTATAAAACAAACCTATAAGCAAAAATTTTTGGCGCGGAGAGAGGGATTCGAACCCTCGCGGCCTTTTACAACCCTACTCCCTTAGCAGGGGAGCCTCTTCGACCTCTTGAGTATCTCCGCAAAACAAGCATACTCACTTGGTATGCTTATATATTACCATAATATGCTGTGTTTTGTCAACATTTTATATTCATTTTTA
>CAMOEU010000054.1 GCA_946612575.1 uncultured Clostridia bacterium | reverse complement strand
AAAATATTGATAATAATTCCAAAAAATATTTATTTAATATTGATAAAAAATTTATTGAATATTTAGATAAAAAATCGGAATTATCGCAGGAAAAATTATTTGAAAAAATTGATTTTTTAAAGCAAGATGAAAAAGATTTTTTATTTTTATTTTTCAAAACTTTGGGCAGAAGTGATGTCGAAAATCAAACAAAAGAAATTCAAACATTTTTGAAGAGATTTTATGAAATCAAAGACATTTGTGATGTAGAACAGAAAAAGTATGGTTCTTTATCACTCAAACTTGGGGTCGTTGCTGGGTTGTTTTTTGCGGTTATTATGTTTTAGGGGTGAAGAATGAATATTGATATTATCTTCAAAATTGCGGCAATTGGCATACTCACTGCTGTTGTTGGACAAGTGCTTAAAAACAGCGGAAAAGATGACATCTCCACTCTTGCAACTTTGGCTGGAGTTATTATAGTGCTATTTATGGTTGTTCAAATGATTGCCGAATTATTTTCTTCGCTCAAAACAATGTTTAGTTTTTGTCTTATTCCAATTTTTTAAGGAAGATTTATGGAAACTTTATACAAAATCATAGGTATTGCTCTTGTCACTTGTGTGGCATCTATCATTCTCAAACCAATAAGAAATGATTTTGCAATTATCATTTCAGTTGTTGGTGGCATCATTTTGCTTTTTTATGTTGTTTCATATCTTAGTGGAATCTTTGATATTTTTTCCAAAATATTCACAATCACTGGCATCAAGACTTCGCTTTATGCAATCATCATAAAAATCATAGGAATTGCCTATCTGACAGAGTTTTCGGCAAGCATATGCAATGACACCGGAAATGCAAGTTTGGGCGAAAAAGTCACTTTTGGCGGAAAAATAATCATTCTTGTTATGGCTCTTCCGATTGTTATGAGCATTTTGGATATAGTTATGGAGTTGTTGCCGTGAAAAGAAGATTTGTGTTTTTGATTGTTTCAATAATTTTCTTTAGTTGCTTTTTTGGAAGATTTGACATAACTCAGTGTGTGTTTACAGTAAATTATGCTAGTGCTGAAACGGAAACTGAAGACCTTGAAGCAGAACTTTCAGAAGAGGTGGAAAAACAACTTTCAAATCTTGACTTTGACAATCTCGAACTTGAGCTTTCAAAACTTTCATCTCAGGCAAAAAAACTGTTTGAATCAAACTCATTTAAGGACAAGCTTAACTTCGTTTTGTCAGGCGAGTATGCGGACAGTTCGAAAAACTTTTTTGAAGCAATAGCATCCATTTTTTGGGGCAATTTTAAGGAGTTTTTGCCGCTTATATCAATTGTTGTTGCGATATCTATCTTGGGTGGAATGGTGTTTTCTCTTCAGCCTATGTCACAAAAAAATTCACTTTCAAACATTGTGCATTTTGTCACATATGGAGTGATTCTTGTCATTTTGGGTGCGACAATAACAAAACTTGTTTCGCTGTCGAAAAGCACTCTTGACTCAATAAATGGAGTTTTTTCAAACATTTATCCAATTCTTTTGACACTTTTGTCCGCAGTCGGCGGGTCAGTTTCGGTCGGGATTTATCAGCCTGCAATTGGATTTTTGGGGAATGTGTTTGTCAATCTTTCGACTTTTGTGCTTTTACCAATGTTTATTTTCTCGATTGTGTTTTCGATAATTGGAAACCTTTCAAACAATGTCAAGCTTGATAAGTTTGTTGACTTTTTGCAGGGCAGTTTCAAGTGGTGCATCGGGCTTTTGTTTACGGTTTTTCTGTCGTTTGTAAGCATTCAAGGGATTATGGCGGGCTCTATTGATGGACTTTCAATTCGCACTGCAAAATATGCAATAAAAAGCTATGTACCAATTGTGGGTGGATATGTTTCAGACGGGCTTTCAATAATTTTGGCAAGTAGTTCACTCATTAAAAATGCAGTTGGTGGGGTTGGGCTTTTCTTGCTTTTGTCAATTGCAATTTCTCCTGTGATAAGCATCGCTTTGTTTATGATTTCTCTAAAGTTTATGGCAGGGATCATCGAGCCTATAGGTGACAAAAAAATAGCAAATTTTGTTTTAAGTCTATCGAAAAGTATGTCACTTCTTATCGGTCTTATTGTGAGTGTTTGCTTTATGTATTTTGTGCTTACGGGGCTTATTATGTGCAGTGCAAATTTGATTTAGGGAGAGAGTTATGAGTGCGATTTCTTCTTGGCTTCTAAGTGTTGCTGGAATCATCATTTTGGGTGTGCTGTGCGAAATGATTCTTCCGGATGGACAGATGAACAAATATGTGAAAGTGATTTTCTCATTTGCTGTTTTGCTTGTTTTGATTATGCCTCTTCCAAACATTTTCAAAACGGAGATAGACATAAATTCGATTTTGGAGTTTAACCCATCTTTGCAAGAAAATTATTTGGAACAGGTCAATCTCGACAAGCTTAATATCATCAACGATTCAATAAACAAACAAATTTTGGAGCAGGGGTTTGATGGAGTGGAAGTTTATATCAACTCAAACATTTTTTCTGGCACACTTGAAATTTATGGGGTGACTGTAAACTTGAAAAATTTAAAAAACAGTGTTGACAAGTCAACAGCAAAAACAGAAATTTTAAAAATAATAAAGAGTTTTAATGAGTTTTCTTCTGTGGAGGTGAATTTTGAAGAATAAAATAAAAGAATTTTTTGAAAGAGTGAAAAATATAAAACATTTATATGTTTATGTTGCAGTCATTATTGCACTTATTGTTTGTGTTTTCTATTTTTCAAATTACAAGACTAAGAATGAAACTGACAACAATATTTCAAATTCGACAGAAGACCTCACATCCGCTGAGGAATATGCGAGCTATCTAGAGAATAAATTATGTAATGTATTATCAAATTTGTCAGGAGTTGATAATGTCAGTGTTGCAATAACTTTATGCGAAGATGTGAGATATGAATATGCAACAGACACCGAGACAAAAAACATTGTTTCTGGTGGAAATCAAACGACAGTGACGACTGAAACTGTGATTATGGTTTCAAACGAGCCTGTGGTTTTGAAGACAATTTATCCGCAAATAAAGGGGGTGGTCGTCGTAGCAAATGGAGTGAAAGATATTGGGGTGAAAATGAATATTCTGTCCGCGATTGAAACGGTTTTGCAAGTCGAGCCAAATGCAATCAAGATTTTAAACTAAAAAAGGAGATTATTATGAAAAAGAAAACTAAAATTATTGTTTTGTCACTTATGGTGGTTTTGCTTGGAGTGACAGGATATCTAAACATTGTGTTAAACAATCAAGCAAAACAAACTCCAACAACAACGACCACAACAAGTTATTTCACAAGTTATAGAAATGACCGAACAAGCACAAGAGACCAAGAAATTTTGTATTATGATGCAATCATAGACGGTCAAGACTCAACAGCCGAAGCAGTTGCTGCAGCACAAGATGCAAAAATGTCACTTATTTCAACAATGGAGAAAGAACTTGCAGTTGAAGGACTTATCAAATTTCAAGGTTTTTCAGATTGTGTTATTTCAATAAATGACTCAAAGGTAAGTGTTGTTGTAAAGTGTGCAAGTCTCACTGAAAATGAAGTCGCTCAAATTTCTACAATCGTCAAAGAACAACTTGGCACTGAACTTAAAAATATTGTCATAATTCCAGCAGAATAATTTGCAAAATAAACAAAATTATGTTAGAATAGGCATAGTTAATGTTTTAGGGAGATATTTATGGCAAAGCAAAATCAAGAAACAAACAATGGAAAAATTTCACTTGACAGAAAAATTCTTGTTTCAATCATAAATTTGGCAGCAAAAGAAATCAATGGTGTTGAAAGTGTGACAAACACAAATCGTCCTTGGATCAAAAAGCTCTTCAATAAATATGATGATGGTGTTGAGATTAAGTTTGAACAAAACGGAGCACTCACTGTTGATGTATATTTGAATTTGTATGTTGGATACAATGTTCCTGATGTTGCTTACAGAGTGCAAGAAAACATCAGAAACTCACTTGCAACAATGGTTGCTTTGAAACCTCTGAAGATAAACATTCATGTAAACAATGTCGAATGTGACAAAGAGGTGGAAGAAAATGCGTAGAAATGCAAGAGAAAATGCTTTCAAATTGATTTTTGAAAGCCTTTTTCATAGTGTGGACAAAGAATTGTCATCAGAAAATCTTGAAGTCTTGAAAAAAGATGATGACAAGACTTTTTTCGAACAAATTATGAAAAACTTTGAAGAACATAAGGATGAAATCAAAACAAAGATTGAAGAAAATCTCAAAAACTTTGAATACTCAAGAGTTTTCAAGATTGACCTTGCACTTATTTATCTTGCTTTGACAGAAATTTTGTATGTTGGCACTCCCAGAGCGGTTGCTATAAATGAAGTTCTCGAACTTTCAAAATCATACAGCACAGAAAAGTCGTCAAAATTTATCAATGGCATAATCTCTGCCATAGCAAAGGACTAATGCAAGCATATACACTTACCGTTTCAAAATTTAACACAATTGTTAGAGACATATTTAACAGTGAGGAACTTCTCCACAACATTCAAATCGTTGGAGAAGTTTTTGGTATTTCAAAATCGAAAAATTCGGTTTATTTTTCATTGAAAGATGAAGAGTGTTCGCTTCCTTGTGTGACTTTTTATGGAGAAATTGCTCAAAACATAAATGAAGGCGATATGGTCGTTGTGACTGGAAGCCCAAACTTTTATGCAAAAAGTGGAAGGTTTAACTTTGTTGTAAACAAAATAGAGCCATTTGGTCTTGGAATTTTGTATCAAAGATTTGTTGAATTGAAAGAAAAACTTGAAAAAGAAGGTCTTTTTGATGCTTCACACAAAAAACCAATGCCGAAAAACATCAAAAGAATTGGTGTTGTCACATCAAAAGACGGTGCTGTGATTCAAGATATAAGAAATGTCACTTGGAGAAGAAATCGCGGGATTGACATTGTTTTGTATGACACAAAAGTCCAAGGAAATGGTGCAGAGAAGGAAATTGTCGAAGGGATAAACTTCTTTTCAGAATATGACAAAGTTGATGTTGTTATTGTCGCTAGAGGCGGTGGAAGTATGGAAGACCTTGCTGCTTACAACACAGAAGAAGTCGCAAGAGCAACTTATGCCTGCAAAAAACCGATTGTTTCTGCTGTTGGTCACGAAACAGATTTCACAATTATTGACTTTGTTTCTGACCTTAGAGCACCGACACCAAGTGCGGCAGCCGAACTATTGTCAACAAACACCACAGATGCAAAAAGCACACTCAAAAGAGAGGTTTCAAGACTTTCAAGACTTATCGACAGTCTTGTTGCTGACAACAATCTCAGACTTGGCGGCGACATATCTGATATTACAAGAAAGATAGATGATGTTGTTGAACAAAAAAACAATCAAATCAAGAAGTTGACACAAAAGTTGTCATCAAAAATAGAAAATTTGTCAAATGAGAAAAATTATAGACTAAATTTGAGTGTCACAGTGTTAAACAAACTAAATCCACTTGACATATTATCTCGTGGATATGCTAAAATAGAACAACAACAAAAGCCAATTCCTTCTGCAAGCAAACTTGACTTGTCAAAAGAGTTTGAAATCAATTTTGCTGATGGAGTTGTTGTGGCGAAAGGAGAGAAAAAATGAGTTATGAAGAAGCAATAAAAGAGCTTGAAGAGATAATTGCAAAACTTGAAGGAGCAGAACTTCCGCTCAAGACTTCTCTCGAACTTTTCGAAAGAGCAGGCGAGCTTGCAAAGTTTGCTCAAGAAGAATTAACAAAGACAACAGGAAAACTTGTCAAAATAAAGCAAGATTTTGATAATAAAATTTTTT
>CAMOEU010000053.1 GCA_946612575.1 uncultured Clostridia bacterium | reverse complement strand
AGCTCAGAACTCAAAAACTACTCATTGGCAGAAAAAGCAGTTAAGATCAAAGAAAAACCAGTCACAATCGAACTTGAAAATGAAGATTCAGTTGCTGTTGCAAAAAATATGGTTGACATTGTTTACAAAAACATTGTTGAAGCAAACAAAGAAAAGAAGGCAGCTGATGTTATCGCTCCAGTTTCTGATGAAACAGAAGAAAACGGAGAAAACGAATAATCTCTATAAACAAAAAAGAAGTCGAAATCGACTTCTTTTTTTATTGTCTAAAAACTTATTTAACAATGATATTCACAATTCTGTTTGGCACAACAATTTCTTTGACAATTGTCTTACCTGCAAGAGAAGCACTCACCTTCTCATCTGCTTTTGCAACTTTAAGAATATCATCATTTGAAAGTCCTGTTTCAATTTCAATTCTTGAAACAATCTTGCTGTTTACTTGCACTGCAATCTCAACAGTAGAAAGAACAGTTTTCTTTGCATCATATTCTGGATAATGTTGGTTGTGAATTGAATACTTTTCACCAATAGCCTCCCACATTTCTTCTGTGAAGTGTGGTGCTGCTGGTGCAAGCAAAATCAACAAATCTTTGACAGTTTCCTTGCAAAGAGCAACATTTTTGTCTGCAAGAGTATCGTATTTATACATTGCATTCACAAGTTCCATAATTCTGGCTACCGCAACATTAAAGCTGAATGTTTCCATATTTTCAGCGACATCTTTAATTGCTCTATGAAGTGCATATTCAAGATCTTTGTCGCCACTGCAAGTTTTAGACTCTCCATCAAGTTTTGACCACTTAAGACAGATTCGTTCAATTCTTTCCATAAAGGCTTTCATGTGTTTGATTCCGTCATCAGACCAAGGGCCGCCTTCAATATATTTCAAAGAAAACATCATATGAAGTCTAAGAGCATCACTACCAAATTCCTTAACATAGTCATCAGCAGTCTTAGAGCCATTTCTCTTACTCATTTTTCTTCCATCTGGACCCAAAATCATCCCTTGGTGAATAAGTCTCTTAAATGGTTCGTCAAAATCCAAAACACCCAAATCGTGCAAAAACATTGTGATGAATCTCGAATACAAAAGGTGTCCAGTTGCATGCTCAACCCCACCAACATAACAATCTACTGGAAGCATTTTGTCAACATAGGCTCTGTTGAAGATTTCCTTGTCATTGTGTTGTGCTTCTGGATATCTAAGCATATAGAATGAAGAATCAACAAATGTGTCCATTGTGTCAGCTTCTCTTCTTGCCTTTCCCCCACAGACAGGGCAAGTTGTATTCATAAAGTCAGCACACTTTCCAAGTGGGCCTTCGCCATCTGGCTTATAATCACTTATATGTGGCAAAACAACAGGCAAATCCTTTTCAGGAACTGGCACCGCACCACATTTTGGACAGTGAATAATAGGAATTGGGCATCCCCAATATCTTTGTCTAGCAACAGACCAATCTCTAAGACGATAATTTGTTTTAAATCTGCCCTTACCAAGTTTTTCAAGTTTCTCAACAATCTTGATTTTTGCATCTGCAGAAGAAAGTCCATCAAACTCTCCACTGTTGCAAAGCACACCATAATCTGTATATGGCAATTGAGAAGTTTTTCCATCTTTTTGATTGATAACTCTCTTTATTTCAAGATTATATTTCTTTGCGAAATCAAAATCTCTTTCGTCATGAGCACCAACACCCATAACAACACCTGTTGCATATGTTGCAATAACATAATCAGCAACAAACACAGGCACTTTATCTCCTGTCAAAGGATTTGTCACATAACTTCCCGTAAACACACCAGTTTTTGGAGAAGTTGTGCTTGTTCTTTCAATTTCATCCTTCTTTTGAGCATCAGAAATATATTTTTCTACAGCCTTCTTGTTTTCTTTTGTGACAAGCTTTGACACCAAAGGATTTTCAGGTGCAATAACAAGGAAAGAAACACCAAAAAGAGTGTCTGCTCTAGATGTGAAAACAGTGAGTTTTTCGCCACTTTCAAGTGCAAAATCAACTTCCGCACCGACTGATTTTCCAATCCAATTTCTTTGCAAAGTCTTGGTTTTTTCTGGCCAATCAATTGTGTCAAGCCCGCTCAAAAGTCTGTCAGCATATTCTGTGATTTTGAAAAACCATTGTCTCATATTTTTGTGTTGAACTTCACTGTCACATCTTTCGCAGTGACCATTAACAACTTGTTCGTTTGCAATAATAGTGTTGCAAGTAGGACAGAAATTTACAAGAGCTTCCTTCTGATAAGCAAGCCCCTTCTTAAAGAGTTGAACAAAAATCCATTGAGTCCATTTATAATAATCCTTGTTGCATGTGACAAGTTCATATTCCCAGTTGAAAGTCGCACCAAGTTCTCTAAGTTGTTTTTCCATCAAAGAGATGTTTTTTCTTGTGCTGTCTTCTGGATGAATACCTGTTTTGAGAGCATAGTTTTCTGCAGGAAGACCAAATGCATCAAAACCCATAGGTTGGAAGACATTATATCCTTGCAATCTCTTAAATCTGCCAAAACTGTCTGACAAGCCAAAATTCCACCAGTGACCAAGGTGCAAACTTGCAGCACTTGGATAAGAAAACATTTCAAGCAAATAGAATTTTTTGTCTAATTTTTTATCATCAAATTTATATAAATTATCTTTTTCCCACTTTTCGTTCCATTTTTTTTCAATACCAACAAAATCCATAATAAACTCCAAATCTAGTCATTCTTTTTTGTTTTATTCGCCCAAACTGATGACAGTGAAATCAAAAACAGTCCAGGTATATAACAGAAGAATGCAATATCATATGTTTGAATAAAATCAACAAATCCACCTGTTAGGCCAAGGATTTCTATACCGCCATTGTTTAGTCCAACAAAAACATCACATGCAAAGAAGAGCAAGAATCCTAAAAATGTTATCCATTCAGTTTTCATATGCACAGCAAGTGTGATCAATGTGATAAGTGAATTTACAATATAAATCACAGAAACAATTTGCATTGTGGTTAGTGTGAAATATCTTGGCAAAAACAATACCGCAGCAACACTAAGTCCAACTCTGCTTCCAAAGTTTAATGCTCTTGCAAAATTGCTTTTTGTGATAATAAGACTGTAGATAAGATAGATAAATTGAACTCCACAAAAAACATATAGACCAATTTCTTTGTTAGGTTCTGAAGCATTCAAAACCAAGAAGTAGTCCGCAACAACTGTCAGTGCAAGTGCCAAAGTAATTAGAATTTTCTTAGCATTTCCACTTACAAAAATCAAAGAGAAAAGCATACAAGCACCAACCGCACCAAAATATAGGAATGGCTGGTCAAAAGGCTCCCCTTTCCAAATGTGGTAAGCATATGCTCCCAAAATTAAAATCGCAAACAATAGGCTTGCAATCATTTTAAATACATTTATCTTCTTATTTTCCATATGAATATAATATCACAATAAAAACAAAAAACAAAACTTTTAAGCAAAAACTTTTGCAAAATGAAACAAAAATGTATATAATGGAAAAGTATATTGGAGCATTTATGAAAAAGATGAAAATTATTATTGATACAGATCCAGGTGTTGACGATTCTGCAGCACTTGTTTTTGCATTAAACGAACCTAAATTTGATATAAAACTCATCACTGTTGGTGGCGGAAACATTCACCTTGAAAAAGCATCAAGAAATATGTGTCACTTGCTTGATGTTTTCAAGAAAAACATTCCTGTTGTCAATGGTTATGACCATAGACTTGGTGGCACTGATGAATTTGCCTATTTTTTGCACGGAGAAGAAGGACTTGGAAACTATATTCCACCAAAAACAACTTCTCACAAACCATTAAACAAAGAATGTGCCGATGCAATGTATGAAGTGATAAAAGCAAACCCAAATCAAGTCACAATTCTTCTTTTGGGACCACACACAAACTTTGCTCATCTTTTGATGAAATACCCTACAGTCACAAGACTTATCAAAGGTGTGGTAATGATGGGTGCATCTATTGATGGAATCAAAATCGACCCAAATCACCGTTCATTCAACATCCGCACAGATGCAGTTGCTTTCAAAAAGACAGTTTTGTCACAAATACCAGTCACATTGTGCCCTTCAAAAATTGGAAGAGACACAAATTATTTCACTGAAGAACAAGTCGAACAAATCAAAAACACAAACATTGTTGGAAAATATCTTGCCAAAACATTTGAAACTTATTGGGAACCAAACTACGAAGAAAAAATTCTTTCAAACTGCGACTTATCAGCACTTTTTGCATTTATGCACCCTGAATATTTCACATTCAAAAAAGCATTTATTGATGTTGACACAGAAGTAAACATCGGTGCAACTGTTGGTCACTATGATAGACGAGGATATTTCAATGTTGTTCAATCTGCAAACAGAGAAAAGTTTATTGATTTGTTCTTCAAAAAACTCAACGAATTTAATAATTTTGAAACTTCAAACGAAACATTCAACAAAAATCTTGCAGACGAACCTGAGGAAAAACAAACAAAGAAAACCACAACTGCAAAAACAACAAAAAAAGTTTCGCAAACAAAAAAGACAACAAAAAAATAGGCGAGTGCCTATTTTTTGTTTTAATTAATCAACAATTTCAAATTGATTCAAAGAATTTTTTGCATAATATTTTAATGTTTTATTTACAGCATTATAAACTGCAATGTCATATTCTGTTGTGTCCTTAAATTCAAATACATAACTTCTGTCATTGTCGATAAGAGAACCATATGTTGCATCATCTTGTCCAACTTTCTTAATTCCGAAATCAGCTTTTTCTTTATATTCTGTATTGATTCCTTCAAAAGAACAATTCCAAATTCCACCAACTTGATTCTCTTCCAAAGATGAGAATGTTGATGAGTTATAACCTGTTCCTAAAATTGTATCATTAAAGAAGAAAATCAATTCTGCAGCGATTGTTGAATCAACATCAATCAACCCCATATTCTTAAGTTTTTCTGCTTTAGCAGCATCTGATTGTGTTGGTGTTCCTGGATGCCCCTTATAATAATAAACATATCCATCACCATAATATGTTCTGATTGCATTAGTATAATCTTCAAAGTCTACTTCGCCTGGTGTTGTTGTTCCAACAATCATAGCAATTTTCTTTCCTTGTGATGTTGCTTCAGAAAAGACTTCATCATTAAATTTATACAATTTTTTAAGAGCAACGTTTTCTTCATCAGACATTGCAGCAAGCCAAGTTCCAAGATTTGCTCTGATTAGTTTTCCATTTGTTTGCAATTCTGTGAGATTATTTTTTATCTCTGTTGGACCTGCAAATGCACTTATATAATTATATGCTGTATAATACATTTTCACATCTATTTCATTATCATTAAGCATACAAAGTGTGAAGTTTGCTATTTCATTTGGTCCAATTGTTTTTGTTTTGTATTCGTAATTGTGTTTATCTCTCAATTCTTGTTTAAATTCTTTATATCTTTGTGTCATTTGAGCAAGTTTTTCGACAGCATTATCTTCACCAAAAACACTATCCAAAACATATTTTGATGCAGTTCCATCAGAAAGAAGTGTCACATCAAAATTTTCTGTTGGGATATTATTAATAAGTGACATAAACATCCATGCAAGTGGATGGTAATCATTACAGTAGAAATGGAATTTTGCATTCTTGTTTAATTCATACAATTCTCCAACATATTTCGCAGATTCTTGATACATTTCTTGCTTAGACACTCCATTTGAAACATTTTTTGTGTCCGCAGCTGGTATCAAATGAACATTCTCTGGCATTTCACCATAATTCCATGCACCGCCCCTTCCAAGCCATATAAGTGTAGGAATT
>CAMOEU010000052.1 GCA_946612575.1 uncultured Clostridia bacterium | reverse complement strand
AGTGTTGTGGAATGTGGTCACGGCAAAGGAATTGTTGAAAAACTTGGCACAGAAACCGAAATTGGAAAAATTGCTGAAAGTTTGAAAGAAGAAAAAAAGTCTCTCACTCCACTTCAGAAAAACATAAAAGACATTGGAAAGATTTTGACATATATAATTTTGCTTATTGCTGGCATCACATTTGTTTTGGAGATTATCGCAAATCCAAATGAGATTTTGAAAGCATTTTTGACTGCAGTCGCAATCTCAGTTGCAGCAATTCCAGAAAGTTTGCCTGCTGTGATAACAATAATAATGAGTCTTGGCATTGGAAAACTATCGAAACAAAAAGCAATTGTCAAAAAAATGCATGCTGTGGAAACTTTGGGTGCTTGTGATGTTATATGTTCTGACAAAACAGGAACTATCACACAAAACAAAATGAGTGTCGAGAAAAGTTTTGTTTTTTTTGACAAGGATAGTGAATTTTTCAATCAAATGCTTTTGTGTATGCAGCTTTGCAATAATGTTGAGATTGGTCAAAACGGATATATGGGCAGTGCGACTGAAATTGCGATTGCAAATTTTGCAGACAAATTTGGATATAAAAAGGAAAATCTAGAGAAAAAATATAAACGAATTGCAGAAGAGCCATTTTCTTCACAACGAAAGATGATGTCAACACTCAATGTTTGCGAAAATGAAAAGGTCTGTTTTTGCAAGGGTGCAATTGATAGAGTTTTAAATAAATGTAAGTTTTTTGCATCCGAAAGCGGAATTTTGCCACTAGATGACAAAACTAAAAGAATTATTTTTAGTGAAAATGAAAAAATGTGCAATGATGCTTTGAGAGTTGTTTGTCTTGCTTGCAAGAAAACAAGTCTTTCAAAAATCGAAGAAGATGAATTTGTTTTTCTTGGGTTATGCGGATTGCAAGACCCGCCACGACCAGAAATTTTTGCTGCTGTGAAAAAATGTAAAAATGCAGGAATGAAAACAATTATGATTACCGGCGACTACAGGAAAACAGCATTTGCAATTGCAAAAAAAGTTGGGATTGCGAAAAGCGAAAATGAAGTCATTTCAGGAGAAGAACTTGACTTTTTGAGTGAAAAAGAATTTGAAGAAATTGTGAAAAAGAAAACTGTTTTTGCAAGAGTTAGTCCAACACATAAAGTGAAAATTGTCAAAGCACTCAAAAACTGTGGGCATATTGTTGCTATGACAGGTGATGGTGTCAATGATGCACCAAGTATGAAAAAAGCAGACATTGGAATTGGAATGGGCAAAAGTGGAACAGATGTGACAAAGGATGTTGCGGATATTGTTGTTTCGGATGATAATTTTGCAACAATTGTTGTTGCTGTTGAAGAGGGGAGAAAGATTTACAGCAACATTCAAAAAACAATAAAATATCTTTTCTCCGCAAATATGGCAGAAATACTAGCTTTGTTTTTCATAACAATTTTGCTTCCGGGTGCAACTTTTTTGCTCCCTGTGCAGATTTTGTTTGTCAATCTCATCACAGATTCTTTGCCAGCAATTGCACTTGGCACAGAAAAAGTTGAAGAAAAAATTATGTATGAAAAACCTAGAGATAAAAACTCGACTTTGCTTTCAAATGGTGCAGGTGTAAGTATTCTTGTTTTAGGTGGGCTTCAAACAGTGCTCACAATGATTGCATATCTATATGGTTATCTTCTTTTTGACAGTCAAACCGCAATTACAATGGCATTTTACACCTTGAATCTCATTCAATTGTTTTTTATGTTTACCGCAAGGACAAAAGAGAGTATATTTAGGTCAAATCCATTCAAAAACAAATTTTTCAATTTGTCGCTTATTGTTGGGTTTTCTATGCTCGCGGCGATGGCATTCACAAAATTTGGAGAACTTTTGAAACTCACGACTCTAAATTTCGAGTGCTTCGCGATTGTTATGACTCTTTCTCTTTCAATAATCATTTTTGGAGAAATATATAAATTTGTGGAAAACAAATATTATACAAACAAATTGCATTAACAAAATAATGCAATTTTATTTTTGCTTTTTATGCGGTTTTGTGATAAAATCATCATATGAGTTTGGCACAAAGCATTAAAGAACAAGATTTTTTCAAAAATTTGGTAGAGAAAAAGGAAAGGGGGACTCTTTCCAATTCTATTTTGTTTTTTTGTGATGACGAGCAAACCGCAAAAGTGTCTCAGGTTTTGACTGCACTTATGTTGCAATATCCAACATTTGAACTTTTTGATGAAAACAGTGTTGAATTTGCAAAAATTTTGAATGGTGCTGACATTGACAATAGATATTATCCAAAAAACAACGAAAAACTTCTTGTTTCGGATTCAAACGAAATTGTTTCTGAAGTTTTCATCAAACCTGTAAATTTTGATAAAAAGATTTTTGTTATAAACAATTTTGATGTTTCAACAGCCGAAGCACAAAACAAACTTTTGAAGGTTTTGGAAGAACCACCAAAAAATGTTTATTTTCTTCTTAGTGCAAAAAGACAAGATAAGGTTTTGCCAACAATCAAAAGCAGATGTGACAAAATTATCATTTCTCCACTTTCCGAGCAAGAAATTTCAAAATATTGTCAAAACAAACTTGCCTGCATTTTGGGAAATGGTTTTCTTGGCAGAACGATAGCCCTTGATGAAGACGATAATTTGAAAAGCTTGTGTGATTTTGCTGTGAGTATTTTTACAGAAATGAAGTCAAGCAAGGATGTCCTTAAATTTTCAAAAAACTTTGCAAATTTCAGAGGGAAAGAAGATTTGATTTTGGAAGTTTTGTCACTTTGTGTTGAGGATATGATAAAACAAAAATGTGAAAGTGAGGCTTTGTGCAAATTTTCTGTTTATGAAGACGAGATAAAAAATGTTGAGGCAGAATTTACTATTGCGGCACTTTGCGAGATTGAAAAGCTTATTTCTTCGTTTAGGGAAAAAGTTGACTTCAATGCAAATGCAACTGTGCTTATTGACAATTTTTTGCTCAAGATTTTGGAGGTTAAGTATTTATGCAAATAGATGTTGTTGGTGTAAAATTTAGAAGTAGCAACAATATATATTCTTTCAATCCAAACGGACTTGATGTCAAGGTTGGAGACTATGTGATTGTTGACACCGAAAAAGGTGCTGAAATGGGAAAAGTGTTTAGGACAAAAGAAAGTATTGATCCAAGCACACTTTCATCACCGCTTAAAAATGTTTTGAAAATTGCCACAAAAGAGATGGTGGAAAAAGCAGACGAATATGACAAACAGGCTCAAACACATTATAGTGAAATAAAGAAACTTGTTAAAGAAGAAAATTTGGATATGAAAATTGTCAAGATTGAAGCAAGTTTTGACAATCAAAAGTATGTGATAAATTTTTCTTCAGACAATCGTGTAGATTTTAGAGAACTTGTCAAAAAACTTGCAAGCAAACTCAAGAAAAAAATCGAACTTAGACAAATTGGCGGAAGAGATGAAGTCAGACTTTTGGGTGGTTATGGTCCTTGCGGGAAGGAGTGTTGTTGCACACAAAATCTTGGCGAACTTGGCCCAGTTTCTATGAAAATGGCAAAAAACCAAAACTTGTCACTCAATCCTGCAAACATAAGCGGGCTTTGTGGAAAACTTATGTGCTGTATTGCTTATGAAAACCCAATTTATCAAGAAGCAATCAAAGCTATGCCAAAAATTGGAAGCATTGTCACAACAAAAGATGGTCAAGGGACTGTTGCATTCAATGATCTATTAAAAAGAGAAGTTGATGTCAAGTTTGTCAAAGGCGAGGAGAGTGAAATAAAAACTTATCCACTTGAAGAAGTGAAGTTTAAAAAGGAAATACAATGATTTTGAGTGACAATGAAAGACTGGAAGATTTGCAATGTGATGGGCTTAAGATAATTCAAAACAAAAACCTTTACACATTTTCTTCTGACAGTGTGATTTTGGCAAATTTTGTCAAGACAAAACCAAACGATTTTGCTGTCGAGATTGGGGCTGGAAGCGGAGTTATATCCATTCTTGTTCAGGCAAAAAACAAACTGAAAAGAATCACTTGTTTTGAAATACAAGAAGAAATGGCAAATCTTTGCAGGAAAAATATTGAGCTTAATTCTCTGCAAGACAAAATATCGCTTGTTTGTGATGATGTTAAAAATTTCAGGAATCACATAAAGCCAAACAGTGTTGATGTTGTGTTTTCAAACCCACCATACTTTAAAAAGAGCGAAGAGGGGTTAAACAAAGTGAGAAAGATTGCAAGAGAAGAAATTTGTCTTTCTTGCAGCACTCTTTGTGAAACTGCAAGCAAGATGCTGAAAAATGGCGGAAGTTTTTATGTTTGCTATAGTGCTGAAAGAGTGATAGAACTTATTGAAAATCTTTCAAAAAATGGGCTTAAAGTCAAGGAAATGTTTTTCACAGAAAACGGAAAAGGGAAAGTTAAACTTGCTGTCGTAAAGGCAGTCAAAGGTGCAAAAGATGGTGTGAAAGTTTTTCCAAACCTTGTGACAAATGAAGATAATGGTGATTATTTGGCAGTCTTACACACAAAATATTTCAATAAAAAAGACTAGAATTATCTAGTCTTTTCTTCTTTCATTAAATCAGATATTTTTTGTTTTGATTCTTCAACCTTGCTGTTTATTGAGATTTTTGCAAGTCTAACTTTCTTAAGCTTTTTGAGAATTTTTCTCACTTTATTTTTAACTTTTTCCTCTTGTTTAAGGATGTTGTCTTGCTCTTTTGTTAAAGAAGACAATTTTTTCTGAGCATTTTTAATTTCCACTTCAGTTGTTTTTGAAAGCTCTTCCCTTCTTACTTCCAAAATTGCCTTTTCGAGATAGTTTTTGTATTTAAGGTCTTGTCCACCACAGTTTTGAAAATGAACTACTTTTGTGTTTATTTGATAAACTCTATTAGCCAAATCTGGAGATAAAAACTTTACACTTGCACAAATAAATTTATACAATTGTTCATTATATGAAACCATTCCATTTAGATTTTTGAGGTTGTCGTCTCTATAACTCAAGTTAAGTCTGATGATTTGATTGTTTAAACTTGCAAAAATTGAAGCTAAACATTCTGAATAAACACTTGGATTTTTCTTTTCAAGAGCTTGTTTAATTTCCCTTTTTGTTGAGTTGAGCAAAGTTTCTTGGACAGCTTCAGATTTATTGATTTTTTCAAGAACCAATCTCATTTTTTTTGCTTGCTTATTTGTAAAAATTGCATCTTTCATATTTTTTCCTCTTATAAAATTATTATATAAAAATCCATTTTAAAAGTCAATAGCAATTTTACATAACTTTGCAAATTAAGCAGGCAAGAATGGTGCCCACAAGTGAGCAAAAAAGTGCAACAGGAATTGCATAGAAAAGTTTTTTGACTTTTGTCTGTGAAAGATAGACTGTTGCGACATAAAAAATGGTTTCGCTGCAGCCCATAATCACACAGGCACATCTTGAAATATAACTGTCAGGCCCATATGAAGAAAAGATGTTTTCCAAAATCCCATAGCTTCCACTGCCTGTGAAAGGTCTAAGCAAAACAAGCTCGCAAAGCTCTGTTGGGATTCCCAAAAAATTGAACACGGGAGATAAAATTTGAGACAAAACTGAAGTTATGCCACTCACTCTAAGCAGTGCAACAGCCACCAAAATTGATGCAATAAATGGAAAGATGGAAACGACAAGTGGAATTGCTTGTTTTGCTCCTTTAACAAATGAGCCATATGTGTTTTTCTTTTTTATGATGGAGTATGAGATGACCAAAAGGAAAATTGCCGGCAAAATGTAATCGCTCATCTTCTTTTTCTTCCTTTTAAGAAATCAATAAAGTGACAAACAC
>CAMOEU010000051.1 GCA_946612575.1 uncultured Clostridia bacterium | reverse complement strand
GACTTTCATTTTCTAAGATGGGAAGAGGATAGGTCTTGTTGGTCAAGCAAAAACGGAGAAGAAAGCAGAGTTGACAGTTTTTATGAATTGCCATATATTTACGGAAAAGACTACAAACTTATAGCTGTTTATATGGTGACAAACGAATATGCGAAAAACAAAACTTCGCAAGAAAAAACATTATAAAAAACACGGAGACTTCCGTGTTTTTATTTTATATAATTTACTGCTGCAATTGCTGCAGTTGTGCCGTCGCTGCAGGCGGTTGTGAGTTGTCTAACTTGTTTTGTCCTTGCATCACCAGCAACAAAAATGCCATCGATATTTGTTTTGCAGTTTTCCTGAGCAACAATATATCCAAAATTGTCAAGTTTAATCAAATTTTCAAAAGCTCCATTTCCAGGAACTTGTCCAACGGCAATAAATAGACCGCTTACTTTGATGTTTCTTGTGTTTTTGTTGTTGTCTGTCACTTCGATTTCTTCCAAAACTTTGTCTCCAACAAGTTTTGTCACGGTTGAATTTAAAACAAATTCAACATTTTTTTTCTTTTTAATTTCTTCAACAAATGTCTCTTCAGCACGGAAGAAATCTCTTCTGTGAATAAGATAAACTTTGTTGCAATAATTTGACAAGAAAAGTGCATCTTCAACTGCAGTGTTTCCACCACCAACTACGGCGACATCCTTCTTTTTGAAAAATGCTCCGTCGCAGGTTGCACAATAAGAAACACCTTTTCCCAAAAACTCGTTTTCTCTTTCGACACCAAGTTTTTTGTTGCTTGCACCAGTTGCAAGAATGATTGCCTTTGCTTCAATATCTTGTTTTGTTGTTTTAACAATCTTCTTGCCTTCTTTAATTTCAATTCCAACAGCTTTAACAAATCTCACTTCAGCACCAAGTGAAAGTGCTTGCTCGTAAAGATTTTGTGCAAAATCAACACCAGATATGCTTTTTATTGATGGGAAATTTTGCACTTCGGCGGCATTTATGATTTGTCCGCCAGGAGCATTTCCTTCAAGCACAACTGCATGTTTGCCAGCTCTTTGAATATATATTGCGGCAGTAAGTCCAGCAGGTCCACCACCAATGATTACTACATCTTCCATAACATTTCCTTTATAACAATTTTTCTATATCACTTGCGATTTTTTCTGGAGTTTTGAGACTGTCATATCTCTTCACTACATTTCCTTCTCTGTCAACCAAAAATTTGGAAAAATTCCACTTGATGTTGTTTCCAAAAATCCCACCTTTTTGAGATTTGAGATATGTGTAAAGAGGGTGTTCGTCTTTTCCGTTTACATCAATCTTTGAAAATCTTGGGAAGGTTGTGTTGTATCTGCTTGTGCAGAAAGTGTGAATTTCTTCATCAGTGCCAGGGGCTTGATGACCAAATTGATTGCAAGGAAAGTCCAAAACTTCAAAGCCCTTATCTTTGTAGGCTTGATATAATTTTTCAAGGCCTTCATATTGTGGGGTGAAACCACATCCTGTGGCAGTGTTTACAATAAGCAAAACTTTACCTTTGAAAGTTGACATTTCAATTTCCTCACCTTTTCTTGTCTTAACTTTGATTTCATAAATGCCCATAGTATATTTTCTCCCTTATGAGCTTATTATACACTATTGTTGACTAATCAACAAACATTTTTTCAAAAAAAGTTTTAAGGCAAAACTAACCTAATTTGTGTTTTGCGAATAGTTTTTAATCGTGAAACACTGTGAAACAAAACCCTCTATAGTTATAAATTTATAACAACAAGGGGCTTGTTTAAAGCCGTTTTTGGGATAAAAAAATTGACAAAATTTGGCGAAAATTTATTTTTCAAAAAAAATAAAAAAAATACAATATATTGTGATTTTTGTTTGACAAAACCACAAGATGTGAGATAAAATGTGTTCTGTAAGACTTAAAAATTGGAGGCAAAAAATGAAAGTTATCAAAAGAAATGGTTCAGAAGCTACATTCGATCCAAAGAAGATCAGCAGTGCAATCACAAAGGCAAATTTGAGTGTTGCGGAAAATTTCCGTATTAGCGATGAAAAGATTGAAGAAATCACAAAAGACATTACAAATGCTGCAAAGAAAGCAAAGAGAGCATTCAGTGTTGAAGAAATTCAAGACTTGGTTGAAGATGCTCTTATGGGTGAAAATGCATTTAATTTGGCTCGTGCTTATATTACATATAGATACACTCGTGCATTGGCTAGAAAATCAAACACAACTGACGAACAAATTATGGGTTTGATTGAACAAGAAAATGAAGAAGTTAAACAAGAAAATTCAAACAAAAACCCAACAGTTAGCAGTGTTCAAAGAGATTATATGGCTGGCGAAGTTTCAAAGGATTTGAGCCGCAGAATTTTGCTTCCACAAGATATTGTTAAAGCTCATGATGAAGGAATCATTCACTTCCATGATATGGATTATTATGCCCAACACATGCACAACTGCGACCTTGTAAATCTTGAGGATATGTTGCAAAACGGCACAGTTATTAGCGGAACAATGATTGAAAAACCACATAGATTTTTGACAGCATGCAACATTGCAACTCAAATTATTGCACAAGTTGCCTCATCACAATATGGTGGACAAAGCATCAGTTTGACACACCTTGCTCCATTTGTTAATGACAGCAGAAAAAAGATTACTGAAGAAGTGAAAAAGGAATTTGAAAAAGCTGGTGTTAAGGTATCTGATGACAAGATTAAAGAAATTATCGAAGAAAAATTGAGAAAAGAAATTGCAAGTGGTGTTCAAACAATTCAATATCAAGTTGTCACATTGATGACAACAAATGGACAAGCTCCATTTATTACTGTGTTTATGTATCTTGGTGAAGCAAGAAATGAACAAGAAAAGAAAGATCTTGCAATTATTATTGAAGAGACTTTGAAGCAAAGAATTCAAGGTGTTAAGAATGAAGCTGGTGTTTGGATTACTCCAGCATTCCCAAAACTCATTTATGTTTTGGAAGAGCAAAACATCCACGAAAACAGTCCATATTATTATTTGACACAACTTGCTGCAAAATGTAGTGCAAAGAGAATGGTGCCTGACTATATCAGCGAAAAGAAGATGCTTGAATATAAAGTTGACAAAAACGGTGAAGGACATTGCTACACTTGCATGGGATGCAGAAGTTTCTTGACACCTTATGTTGATGAAAACGGAAAGCCTAAATATTATGGCAGATTCAATCAAGGTGTTGTCACAATAAATCTTCCTGATGTTGCACTTTCTTCAAAAGGAAACGAAAAACAATTCTGGAAAATTTTTGACGAAAGACTTGATCTTTGCTATAAGGCTCTTATGTGCAGACACAACCGTTTGAAAGGAACACCAAGTGATGTTGCTCCAATTTTGTGGCAATATGGTGCACTTGCAAGACTTAAGAAGGGAGAAAAAATCGACAAACTTTTGTATGGTGGCTATTCAACAATTTCTCTTGGTTATGCAGGACTTTATGAATGTGTTAAGTATATGACAGGCTTCTCACACACAGACGACAGGGCAAAAGGATTTGCACTTAAAGTTATGCAACATATGAATGATAAGTGTGCAGAGTGGAAGAAGAAGGAAAATATCGACTTCTCACTTTATGGAACACCACTTGAAAGCACAACTTATAAGTTTGCAAAAGCTCTTCAAAGAAGATTTGGTATCATTCCAGGAATTACTGACAAGAGCTATATCACAAACAGTTATCATGTTCATGTGACAGAAGAGATTGATGCATTTACAAAACTTAAATTTGAAAGCGATTTCCAAAGATTGAGCCCTGGTGGTGCAATAAGCTATGTTGAAGTGCCTGATATGAAAAACAATATTGATGCTGTTTTGTCACTTCTTAAATATATTTATGACAACATTATGTATGCCGAAATAAACACAAAGAGCGATTATTGCCAAGTTTGTGGTTATGATGGCGAAATCCAAATTGTGGAAGACGATGGAAAACTTGTTTGGGAATGCCCAAATTGTCACAATCGTGACCAAAGCAAGATGAATGTTGCAAGAAGAACTTGTGGATACATAGGAACTCAATATTGGAACCAAGGCAGAACACAAGAAATTAGAGACAGAGTGTTGCATTTATAATAAAAAATGGTGTTTTTTGACACCATTTTTCAACTGCGGAGGGGAAATATGAATTACGGGACCATAAAACCGGTTGATATAGCAGATGGAATTGGTGTGAGAGTGAGTTTGTTTGTGAGCGGATGCACTCATCACTGCAAAAACTGCTTCAATGAAGAAACTTGGGATTTCAACTATGGGCAAAAATACACAAAAGAAGTTCAGGACAAAATCATAAATATGTGTAAACAGTCTTTCATCAAGGGGCTTTCGCTGCTTGGTGGAGAACCATTTGAAAAAGCAAACCAAAAAGATGTCTGTGAACTTATTTTGAGATTTAGGAAAGAGTGTCCAAATAAGGATATTTGGTGCTATTCTGGCTATACTTTTGACAAAGATATGGTGCCGGGAAGCAAAATTTGGACAGAATATACACAAAAAATGATAGAAAACATTGATTATTTGGTTGATGGAGAATTTGTTGAAGAATTGAAAAATCTTAGATTGAGATTCAGAGGTTCGGCAAATCAAAGAATAATTGATGTAAAAAGGTCGTTAAAGTCAGGAAAAGTTGAGATTATTCCTGATGAGTATATCGATGAAATATGTGGGGGATGATATGCAAACAACAAAAGTTAAGATAAAAAAATTGAATCCGAATGCAAAAATGCCTACTTATGGCAGTGAAGAAGCTGCTGGGGCTGATTTATATGCATTCTTAGATGAAGATGTCACAATTTTGCCCGGAGAAACAAAATTTATTTCGACAGGTATTTGTATGGAAATGGAAAAAGGGCTTGTTGGTCTTGTTTATGCAAGATCAGGTCTTGCCTGCAAACAAGGTCTTGCTCCAGCAAACAAAGTTGGTGTTGTTGATTCAGATTATCGTGGAGAAGTGAAGGTTGTTTTGCACAATCATTCAAATGAAACAAGAGTTGTTGCAAATGGAGACAGAATTGCTCAAATTGTTTTTGCTCCATACATTCAAGGAATTTTTGAAGAAGTTGATGCTTTAAATGATACAAATCGCGGTGAGGGTGGCTTTGGCTCAACTGGTAAAAAATAATAAAAAATAAATAAAAAATTAAATTCGGAATCAATTTTTCGTCAGTAAATATGCAATTTCTAGCGATTTTGCATATTTTTTTATTTTAATTATTTTTTATTAAATTTAATTAATTTAATTCCGTATTTAATTTTTTGTGTTTTTATAATGCTAAATCCATTATCATCATCAAAACAAATCCAAACAAAAGGAGTATAGATCCAATTTGTGAGTTGTCTTCTTGAAGTTCGGGGATAAGTTCTTCAACAACGACAAAAATCATTGCTCCGGCAGAAAAAGATAACAGCCAAGGAAGTAAGAATGTTATTGAAGTGGCAAGCAAATATCCCAAAATTGCAAAAATTGGCTCAACAACACCGCTTAAAAATGCAAACAGAAACGATTTTTTGCGATTTTTTGTGTATTTTTGCAGTGGAATGGCTGTTGCAAGACCTTCAGGAAAGTTTTGAAGAGCGATTCCGAGTGCAAACATAAATGCTGTGAGATATAAATTGTTTGTGGCAACCGCTGTGCCAAGCGAAAAGCCGACTGCAAGGCCTTCTGGGATATTGTGAATTGTCATAGCTGCAAAAAATTTGATTGGTTTTGCTTTGTTTTGGTCATTTTTAGACAAAATTCGACAAAAATAGCCCAAAATCACAATAAACAATCCGCCCAAAATAAATCCAATTGATGCTGGTATGTA
>CAMOEU010000050.1 GCA_946612575.1 uncultured Clostridia bacterium | reverse complement strand
AAAGACGGAAAAAGGATGGAAACTGAAAACATTTTTGGAAAAAATTTCTGCAAAATTGAAGATTTGAAAGAAGAAACAAAAACCGCATTTATTTCAATCGAAGACAAGGAGTTTTATCATCACAACGGCATAAACAAAAAGCGAATCATAAAGGCATCACTAAACAATCTCAAATCATTTTCGTTTAAGGAAGGAGCCTCGACAATCACCCAACAGCTTGTGAAAAACACACACCTAACAAGTGAAAAAACCCTTGACAGAAAACTTAAAGAAATTGCCCTTGCACAAAATCTTGAAAAGCAGTTTAGCAAGGAAGAAATACTTGAAAGTTATTTAAACATAATCTTTTTTGGAAACAATTGTTATGGCATAGAAGATGCTGCAAACTATTATTTTGGCAAAAGTGCAAAAGAGCTCAATTTGCAAGAAAGTTGCACCCTCGCTGGAATAATCAAATCGCCAAGCAAATACAATCCAATCAAAAACTATGACAATGCACTTGCACGAAGAAATCTTGTTTTGGATGAAATGGAAAAGGATGGTCACATCACTTCCACACAAAAAATTCAGGCAAAAAACAGTCCAATTGAGCTTCACATAACAAAAAAAGACTCAAATTTTCTTAACTCATATTCTCAATCCGCCCTGGAAGAAGCAAGCGAGATTCTTGGTATGCCAATCAAAAACATCGCCCTGTCAAACTACAAAATTCACACCTATTTTGATGAGAAAAAACAGAAAATTCTTGAAGACAGTCTTGAAAGCAAACAAATTGAGTCCGTTGACAATGCCGGGATTGTCATAAACAACTCACTCCATGCAGTTGTCGCATACAAAGCAAACTCAAACCTCAAATTTTTTGACATAAAAAGACAGCCAGCTTCATGCTTGAAACCTATTTTAGTCTATGCACCCGCCCTAAACGAAAATGTCATCAGTCCATCAACACAAATTTTGGACGAACCAATTGAAATTGAAAACTATAAACCAGAAAATGTAAACAAAAAGTTTTCTGGCTATATGTCAGTGCAAGATGCAGTTAAAAATTCGGTAAATATCCCCGCAATTAAAGTGCTCAGCTACATAGGCATTGAAACAGGAAAAGATTATGCACAAAAAATGGGAATTGATTTTGATGAAAAAGACACAAGTTTCACTCTTGCACTTGGCGGAATGACCTACGGAACAACACTTTGCGACCTTACCACCGCTTACACAACCTTTGCAAATGATGGAAACTATGCAAAAAGCAGTTTTATTGAGTTTATAACCGACAAAAACGACAAAATCATATATTTACACAAACCACAAGAAAAAATGGTTTTAAGGAGCGACAGCAACTTCCTTATGCTCGACATTTTGAAAGAAACTTCAAAAAGTGGAACAGCAAAAAAACTTAGCGAAGTCAAAAACACAGAAATTGCATCAAAAACAGGCACAGCAGGCAAAAGAAAAGGAAACACAGATGCATACAACATTTCAGTCACCCCAGAAGAAACAATTGGTGTTTGGTTTGGAACTTTAGACAACACACCAAAAAATATTGCAGGTGGAAATGCTCCAACAAGTGTGGCTTGTGAATATATAAAAAAGCAGGAATACAAAAAGACTGAGTTTGAAATCCCAAGCACAGTTTGTGAAATGAAAATTGACAGCCTTACAAAAGAAAAGGAACATCGCATTGTGCTTGCAAGTCCATTCTCACCTGAAAGATACACCGAAACAGCCAAATTTTCTAGATTTAACACCCCAAATGAAATCTCGAGCAACTTTGTCGAAAAACCAAACATAGATGCAAAATGCACAGAAGAAAACGGACAATATGCAATCGAATTGCAAGCCGAAAGACAGATAAATTATCAAATTTACCAAAATGAAATTCCTTATCAAAACATTGTGGATAAAGAAGGAAAAATCAAAATTTATCTCCCACAAAAAACAGAAGAAAACGAAATAAAAATTATAACAAAATATAATTTAAAAGAATTAAATAATAATTTAATAAATGAAAAAATATTTAAAATGTCAAAAAATACTAAAAATACGATAAATAAAGGCGAAAAATGGTATATTTAGTTGCATTTTTTCGATATTTTTGATATATTTATTCTAGTGGAGGTAATATTTATGGAAAACAATATTTTTGCACCATGCACTCAAAATAAAAAAGGAAAGATTTTGTTCTACACATTTGAAATTGCAGCTGCCGTAGTTTTTGCATTGCTTTTTATTTTTGCAATTGTAAGAGCAGCACAATGGTCTGACTTTGGGACCTTTGTCACAATGTTTGTGGAAGCAGTCTTCTATGGATTTGTTTTGTATGGAATGGGAAAAGTTATTGATCTTCTCTCTTGCAAACACGATTGCAAAGCAAAGAAAGAAGAAAAAGCTGACAACGAATAATTGTTAGAAAAAAACTAGGCAAATCGCCTAGTTTTTTATTTTCTATCTTAGTCCAATTCTGTCTGCAATGTGTCACCAGAAACTTGAGCCTTAACCTTTTCTTCAACTTCTTTCATAATGTCAGGATTTTTCTCAAGGTATATCTTTGCATTTTCCTTCCCTTGAGCAATCTTTTCATCGTTGTATGAGAACCATGCCCCACTCTTTTTGATGATTCCAAGATCAATTGCCATATCAAGGATGCAACCGCTTTGTGAGATTCCTGTGCCATACATAATGTCAAATTCTGCCACTTTAAATGGAGGAGCCATTTTATTTTTAACAACTTTAACTTTAGTGCGGTTTCCCACAACATTTGCTCCTTCTTTGATTGTGTCTGTTTTTCTCACATCAAGACGGATGCTTGCATAAAACTTGAGTGCCTTTCCGCCTGTTGTTGTTTCAGGATTTCCAAACATAACACCAATCTTTTCACGAAGTTGGTTGATGAAAATCACCGCAGTTCCACTTTTGCTTGAAACTGAAGTCATTTTTCTGAGAGCTTGACTCATCATTCTTGCTTGAAGTCCAACATGGTTGTCGCCCATTTCCCCGTCAATTTCTGCTTTTGGAGTAAGAGCAGCAACAGAGTCGATAACAACAACATCAAATGCACCCGAACGAATAAGAGTTTCACAAATGTTGAGTGCTTGTTCGCCATTGTCAGGTTGTGAAACATAAAGTTCCTTTGTGTCAACACCAAGCTTTTCGGCATAAAGTGGGTCAAGAGCATGTTCGGCATCAATAAATGCAGCTCTTCCACCCATTTTTTGTGCTTCTGCAACAATGTGAAGTGAAACAGTTGTTTTTCCAGATGATTCTGGTCCATAAATTTCAATAATTCTGCCTCTTGGCACACCACCAATTCCAAGTGCCATATCAAGTGTAAGGCAGCCTGTTGGGATAACTTCCACTTTTTGATAAGCATTGTCGCCAAGTTTCATAATTGCACCCTTACCAAAATCTTTTTCGATTTTGAGAAGTGCTTGTTCCAAAGATTCTTCTCTTGGGTCTTTCTTTTCAGCCATAATTTTTCTCCTTTACTTTTTTTCTTCTTTCAAAACTTGAATGTTGTTTGCAATATATTTCCATCCAGAAATGATTGTCATAATAACTGTAATTGCCAAAAGCACATATCCAACAATGCTCAAAACTGTGTTTGCAACCCCTTCAATTGATGGGTAGAATCCTTGAATCAAGAAAGCAAAAACAAAGTAATAGAGCAATGTGATAAATTGGAATGTTGCCTTAACTTTTCCATACATATCAGCAGCAAGCACAATGTTTCTTGTCGCTGCAATTTGTCTGAATGCACTAATGATAAGTTCTCTTGCCAAAATTATTATTGCAGCAGCACAACCAATATAGCTTGGCAAAAGCACTGGCAAAGATGAGAAACTTCCACCATTTGCAGGCACTGGATATGCCACAAGAAGAATTATCCCAGCCATAACAAGCAGTTTGTCTGCAATTGGGTCAAGGAATTTACCCAAATTTGTCACAAGACCTCTTGATCTTGCAATTTTTCCATCCAAGAAGTCTGTCAAACAAGCAATCGCAAAGATAAGTGCAGCAGCAAGTTTTCCATAACCACCAGGAATGAAGTCTGCCATATAGAAGAAAACAAAAATTGGTATCAAAATGATTCTTACTGTAGTAATTTTATTTGGAAGATTCATCACACACTCCTTTAAAGTTTTGTCCATCAAAATCAACAAATTTGACATTGACAAACTCGCCTATATTGATATTACCATTATCCTCAATTTCCACTCCAAAGTCAACTGTTGGAGAGAAAAATTCTGTATGTCCAACAAACACCCCTGTGTTCTGGTCAAAGTAGTCAACAAGCACTTTATATGTCTTGTCTATCATCTCTTTTGCATTTTGAGAAGCAACTTTGTTTTGAAGTTTTTGAATTTTCTTGAATCTAAGTTTTTTAATTAGATTTGGCACCTGTCCTTTCATATAAAAACTTGGTGTGTTTTCCTCTTTATAGAATGGGAAAAATCCAGCATATTTAAACTTTTCATTCAAAACAAAATCACAAAGTTTCTTAAATTCTTTCTTCTTTTCGCCTGGATATCCAACAATAAAAGTCGTTCTTATTGCAAAATTTTCATAATCCGTATGCAATTTTTGCACAAAATCTCTGGTTTTCTTTTCTCCCAAGTGTCTTCTCATACTCTTAAGAATTGTGTCGTCAATATGCTGAAGTGGAATATCCAAATATTTGCACATTTTCTTTTCTTTTTTCATATAAGACAAAAGTTCGTCTGTCGTTTTTTCAGGATAAAGATAATGCAATCTTATCCACTCAACACCATCAATTTTTGCAATTTTTTTGCATAGTTCAATCAGTTTATTCTCACCATACAAATCTTCGCCATATCTTGTGACATCTTGTGCGACAAGAATGATTTCTCTCACACCGTTTTTTGCCAAATATTTTGCTTCTTCAACAACTTTTTCAATAGGCTCGCTTGTGTATCTGCCCTTGATTCTTGGAATTGTGCAGTAAGAACAAACATTGTTGCATCCTTCAGCAATTTTAAGATAAGCATAAGAGCCACGACTTGTGAAGATTCTGCCTTCTTCACTGCTCTTTCTCCTATGTTTCACACCATAAAGATCTTCCACGATTTCACAAATTCTTTCATTATCCTTTGCAGAAAGAATTGCATCAATCTCAGGAATTTGTTTTTCAAGGTCTTTAGCATATCTTTGTGCCAAGCATCCACTGACAACAACTTTTTCAAGTTTTCCGCCATTTTTTCTTAGGCACATTTCAAAAATGTTGTCAAGAGCTTCCTTTCTTGCTGGAGAAATAAAAGCACATGTGTTTATCACAACAATGTTTGCATCTGTCACATCATCAACAATTTCAAAGCCATACTTTTTGAGCCTGAAAAGCATTTTTTCAAGGTCAACTCTGTTTTTGTCACAGCCCAGTGAAATTGCCGAGATTTTTTTATCTTTAAGTTTTTCGTCCATAATTTTTCCTATTCAACATCACCAAAAATTTGGTTAAATTCTTCTTCAGTGATATAAACCGTTCTTGGTTTAACACCATCCGCACTTGAAATATAACCTGCTTCTTCCATTTGGTCAATAATTCTTGCTGCTCTTGGATAACCAATTGCAAATCTTCTTCTTATCATTGTTGCTGAAGCAACTTTTGCATCAATAGAAGCCTTCAAAACTTGTGGCAAAAGTGGATCCATTTCATTTGCATGATTTTCTGCACCACCTTCACTTGGTCTGTTTGGATTGTTAATTTTTGCTTCAATTTCTTTGTCAAAAATTGGTTCATTATTGTCTTTTGTAAAGTCAACAATGTTGTTGATTTCATTTGTTCCAATAAAGCAACCTTGCATTCTGACTGGGTCTTTTGCACCATTTGGGAAGTAAAGCATATCGCCCTTTCCAAGAAGTTTTTCTGCCCCAACTCTATCCAAAATAACCATAGAGTCTGTCGCACTGGCGACTGAGAATGAAATTCTTGAAGGGAAGTTTGATTTGATAAGTCCTGTCACAACATCTACTGATGGTCTTTGTGTCGCCAAAATAAGATGAATTCCGCAGGCTCTTGCCTTTT
>CAMOEU010000049.1 GCA_946612575.1 uncultured Clostridia bacterium | reverse complement strand
ACTCTTTCTATGGAATTGGAAAGTGTAAAGACATTGTGAGAATGAAGTTGTCTTCGTTTGAGAAAGACTACTTTGTTTTGGAATATAAAAATGGTGCACTTTTGTATCTTCCTTCTGAGCAAGCAAATTTGCTTTCTGCATATGTTGGTGGGGACAACCCTAAGATAAACTCTCTTGGCTCAAACGAGTGGACAAAACTCAAACAAAAAGTCAAGGAAGACTTGAAAGAAATTGCTGTTTCTCTTGCAAAAATCTATAAAGACAGAGAAACGATGAAGGGGTATAAATTTGAAAGAGATGAAAGTTTCGAAAAACAATTTGACCAGGATTTTGAATTTGATTTGACTGCTGACCAAATACAGGCGATTGAAGATGTCGATAAAGATATGGAAAGCGACAAAATTATGGATAGACTTATCTGTGGTGATGTTGGTTTTGGAAAAACTGAAGTTGCATTCAGAGCAATTTTTAAAGCTTTCTACAATGGCAAACAAGTTGCATTCTTGTGTCCAACAACCATTTTGAGTGAGCAGCATTACCGCTCGGCAAAGGAAAGAATGCAAAAGTTTGGTGTTAGGGTGGAAGTTCTAAACAGATTCAAGACAGAGAAAGAGACGAATGAAATTTTGTCAAAACTTGCCAAAGGAAAGATTGATGTTTTGATCGGCACACACAAAATGCTCAATGAAAAAGTCAAGTTTAAAGATTTGGGGCTTTTGGTTTTGGATGAAGAGCAAAGATTTGGGGTTAAGGACAAAGAAAAGATAAAGAAATTTAAGACAGATATTGATGTCTTGACATTGTCAGCAACACCAATTCCAAGAACTCTCCATATGTCACTTTCAGGGATAAGAGACATAAGTGTGATTGCAACTCCACCAAAAGAAAGACTGCCAATTCAAACTTATGTCAGCCCATATAATGATGATTTGCTTAAGGATGTTGTGCAAAGAGAATTGTCAAGAAATGGGAAAGCACTAATTCTTTTCAATCGTGTTGCAGACATTTACAGTTTCCGTGCACATGTAGAAAATTTGCTTCCGAATGCAAAAATTGGTGTCGCACACGGTCAAATGATGGAAAAAGAACTCGCAAAAGTTATTGACGAACTTTATGATGACAAATATAATGTTTTCATTTCCACAACTCTTATTGAAAACGGAGTTGATTTGCCAACACTAAACACTTTGTTTGTTGTTGATTGTGATATGCTTGGACTAAGTCAACTTTATCAAATAAGAGGCAGAATAGGAAGATCTGACAAACTTGCCTATGCATATCTCACTTATGATGGTGGGAAAGTTTTGACTGAAGATGCATACAAAAGACTTGAAGCAATAAAAGAGTTTAGAGAACTTGGAAGCGGTTTTAAGATTGCTATGCGAGACCTTGAAATAAGAGGTGCAGGGAATATTTTGGGCAAAGAACAACATGGACATATGCAGAAAGTTGGTTATGATATGTATGTCAAACTTTTGGAAGAAGTCACAAAAGAACTTTCTGGTCAAAAGACTGTTCAAAAGAAGGAAACCAAGATGGAACTTATCCTTGATGCATACATCAGTGAAGAGTATGTTTCATCACAAGAAGAAAGAATTGTCTATTACAACAAAATCAGTCAAATTGCTTCTTCGGAGGAATACAAGAAAGTTGTTGAAGAACTTGTTGAGAACAATGGAGAATTGCCTGTTGAAGTCGAAAACCTTTGCAAAATCGCATACCTGAAAAATTTGGCTGGAGAATTTAATGTTTCAAAAATAAAGATAAACAGCTCAGAGTGCTCAGTTTATTTCTATAAAAGTGAAGAAATTATCGACAAAAGACTTGCAAAAGCAATCGAATTTTATGACACAAAACTTGCATTTGAAGATGTGCCTGTTTTGAAAGTTTTGTATCAAGGAAAAAATATTTCAAAAGTTGAACATTTGCTTGAGATTTTCACAAATGCTTTGGGCTTTAAAAAAGATTAATCAATTTATGTTTTTTTGCTTGAAATTGTGGCAATAATATTGTATAATATTAAAGTTAATACCCACAAAATGTGGAGAATTTATGGAGAAAATTGTGAACAAGAAAATACTATCATTGATTTTGGCTGTGTTTTTGAGTTTGTCTGTGCTTACTGGTTGCAACTTAATCACAAGAAATGACGAGCTTTATTACAATGCCACAGTTGCCACAATAACATATTCAGATGGCACAACAGACAATATTACAAAAAGAGAACTTATTACTGCTTATTCAAGTTATGGATACAACTATGTTCAAAACTATGGCTACACTCAAGAGAAAGCAATTGAAACAACTTTGGATTCTATCGTTGACAATTACTTTACAAGAAAAGCGGTGAAAGATTATTATGCTCAAAAAGGCGAAAAACTTTTTGAAAACAGTGAGAAGACATACCTTTGGGATCAAACAATGGATGCAATCTTGTCAAACTTGAAAGGTTATTTGAGTGAAACTGCAAAGACAAGCGAAGATACCACAAGTGAAAACAAGTCTATTTTCAAAGATTACACAAAAACAGTAGAACTTGAAGGCACAACTCTTTTGAGAAAAACTGCTGCAACAACAATCAGAGGCACTTACGGTGCAAGACAAGTTGATGGAATTGATATTGATTTTGAATATAGACACACTGATGGAACTTACAAATTCCAAGATTTGATTTATCAAAATGTTCAAAAACTTTTTGCTGGAAACACACAAAGTGATAAAAACTGGAAAAATGCTTTCAGAAAATATGTTGATATTGTGAAAGAGAATTATGAATACTTAAACAAATCTTCTGACAAAGAATGGTTCTTGTTTGAAGTCAATAGAGTTTATGATATTTTGAAAAACAACTATATTGTTGAAGTTTATGAAACAATTTTCAATAAAGACAAAGCACAAGACTCAAGAACAACACTTGTTCAAGCGAGAGATGTGCTTGACAACTATCAAAGAAAAGTAAAGACTGACTACACAACTTACAAATTGCAAGATGATAAAGAAACTTATGCAAGTGATATGCTTTCAAACATTAAAGATGTTTACTATTATCTTGAAGACACAGACAGCACAAACTACTTCTTTATTGCTCCAATCAAAATTGATTTTTCAGCACTCAGCGAAACTCAAAAGAATGCAATTGCAGAGGCTAAAGCTCTCAAGGAAGAAGGTGCAATTGATGATGCACAATATAAAGCAATGGTAAATTCAATTGTAAATGAAAATTCTCAAATTGTTAATGTTAGAAATGCAAGCACAGGGGAAGTTGAGAGTCACATTTCAATCACAAAATTGAGAGAAGAAATGGAAGATGCAGTTTTGGGTGCTGGTCACACAGATGAAGAAATTGCTGAAGCTCTTAGAAAATACTTCTATCTTTACAATGATGAAGACACATACAAAAATGCTGACTACAATGCTGTTTTTGGTGTGGATGCGGAAGGAAATGTTGTTGCTTCAGACTCTTATTCAGATGATGATATCAAAGCGGCAATCAAGAGTTTGTATAACAATGGCAGTGCAAAAATCGGAGATTTCTCAGAAACTGTGGAAGTTGAAGATGGTTTTTATATCTTCTTGTTTGCAGGAAAGATTGAAAACCTTGTTGATGCAGAAAGTGCAAGTCTTACGACAGAAACAATCAAAACATTAAACAAAACAAGACTCAATATGTTCTCTCAAAAGACTATTTTGGATGTTATCTTTGCTGAGCTTGATGTTGACAATTTCTCAGTCTTCCAAAATATGGATATGAACAAATTGAAAAAGGGTTCTAAGACAGAAAAATTTGTCGACAGCTATAAAGACCTTTTCAACAATTAATATGAAAAAGAAAAACAATTTCTGTTAAATTGACAAGAGATTGTTTTTTTTGTTAGAATAATTTTGTTATGAAAAAACGGGAGATTGAAGAAACTGAATTGAACGAAAATGTTGAATTTGAAGGTCAATCTCTTTTTTCACGAATAAAACACAAAAGACAAGAAAAGAAACAAAAAAGGCTTGAAGAAATTGAGAAAGAACTTGCTTCTCAAGAAACAGAGCAAGTCAAAGAACAGATTGAAGAAGTAAACAAAGAAATTGTCGAAAGTAGATCCACAAAGAAAAAGAGGACAAACCTTTTCTATTGGATATTCAACATTGTTTTGATTTTGGGTATTTTGATTTGGACCGCATTATCTACTGATGATTTCACACCATATTCAATGCTTCATATCGACTTTAGATATGTTTTTGTCTGTGTTTTGTTTATGGCTTTGATAATTGCGGTTGATGTGCTTTCAATTCACAGAATGATATATGCAAAAACTTTAAGGTCAAGGTGGGCGACTTCGTATAAATCATACTCAATATATAAATTTACTCCACTCTCGACAGGTGGACAACCATTTATGGTGTCATATCTCACAAGCAGAGATGTGCCAGCAGTCACAGCACTTTCCATTCCTATGACAAAAATGTTGTTTCAAAATGTGACATGGCTTATTGCGACATTCACTTGCATGATATATTCTTTAACACAACAAGTGGAAACTTTCATCTCTGTTGCAAGCATAATTGGTTTTGTTTTGACACTTTTGCTTGTTGTTGCGATTCTTGTTTTCTCGGTTTCTAAAAAGTTTATGAACAAGGTTGTTTCTCTCTTTGTTAGATTCATGATAAAACTGAGAATTTGGAAAGATTTTGACAGGCATTACAACAAAATTATCATCTACTTTGAAAGTTATCAAAAGGCAATGAAGGCTTTTAAAAAACCTTCTTTTGATTTGATTTATCAGTTTATTTTAAATGGTGCAAGAGTTGTTTTGACATTCTCGATTCCATTCTTCATCTATTGTGCATTCAAGGGGTATGACCCTTCAATGTTTGGGGAATTTTTTGTTTATACCGCTTTGATTGATTTGGCATCACATTTCATTCCTTTGCCAAACGGAACCGGTATCAACGAAATTACATTTACTTGGCTCTTTGCAAGATATTTGGGTGGAGACACATTCTGGGCTTTGCTTTTGTGGAGATTTTTCACATTCTATTTCTATTTGCTTCAGGGGCTTTGTGTTGTGGCATACGACACTTTTTATGGAAACAAAAAATATCGCTGGATTCAAACAAGAAATGTCTTGCAAAAGGAAAGTGAGCAATTCAGAAAGAAACAAATTGAAAATTTCAGAATTGAGAGAGAAAAAAGAAGAAAGAAACAGAAAAACAATGTTTGATTTGAATAAATATTTTTGTGTGAAATAAACTAAAAATATGAAAAAATCGTTTCCGTTGTTAATTTTTTGCATAATAACACTATCAATTTTGCTTATTTTGTCGGTTTATTTGGGCTTTAATGGCATTTTCTATAAAAGAGTGACAAATAGCATGGATATCGACATAAAGGCGGGAAATACAAAGATTATAGAGATTGACAAAAATGAGAGTAATGTTTTTTCTTTTGTGATTGATGGCTCTTATTTAAGTGGACAAACAATTCCGCAAAATGTCGAAGTTTTGTCACTCTCAGACAATGTTTTTGTGAGAGCAAAGTTGGTATGTCAGGAAAATGGATTGTTTTCACTTAAAACAAGTGAAAAGTTTAGCTATGAAGAAGATGGCTACTTCTATTTTAATGACATTTTGAAAGTAGGTGAAAAGGCTTTGCTTACAAGTGGAGTTGAGATTTTGCCAAATGCAATGCTTGAAAGTGGGAAAAAGTATTTATGCACAATAGTTGTTGAGTCGCTAGATGAAGAGATGGATGTAAATAATGTTTGGAAGAGTTAATCTCTCATTTTTGTTGGAGTTTTTGTTGTGTTATGATAAAATATAAATATAGGAGATATTGTTATGGAAGAAACAAAGCCAAATGTTCCTACACCACCACAAGGATTAAGAAAAATGCCACCTCCACCACCAAGACCACAGGCAATGGAGAATAATTCTCAACCAAATCCAGAAATTGTGGAGGTAAGACAAGAACCACAAATGGAGAAAAAGGAAGAGTCGTTGTCAAGTTTGGTTGAAAACGATGATGTTGTTGGGATTTCTGGTGGGGGATGGATAGGCAGTA
>CAMOEU010000048.1 GCA_946612575.1 uncultured Clostridia bacterium | reverse complement strand
TAAGATAACTGAGGAGGAAGTATGAAGATAAGTAAATTAGTAGGAAAAAGAGTTAAAGAAGCACCAAACGGGGCTGTGCTTAGAAGTCACATATTGTTGCTTCGTGCTGGATACATAAAACAAGTTGGAGCCGGAATTTTTTCATTGCTTCCACCAGCACAAAGAGTGAGTCTTAAACTTCAAAACATCATTCGTGATGAAATGAACAAGATTGGTGGACAGGAAGTGCTTTTCCCTGTTGTTATGCCAAGAGAACTTTGGGATATGTCAGGAAGATATTCTTCAATCAAAGAAGAAATGATAAGATTCAAGGACAGAAACAATCATGATATGCTTCTTGGTATGACTCACGAGGAAGCGGCTGTTCATATGCTTTTAAACACAGCAACAAGTCCAGAAGATTTGCCTTGTATGATTTATCAAATCCAAACAAAATTCCGTGATGAAGCAAGACCAAGAGGTGGTCTTATCAGAGTGAGAGAGTTTATAATGAAAGATGCTTATTCTTTCCACAATACTCAAGAAGATTTGGACTCATATTATAAGAAAGTCTATGATGCTTATATAAGAATCTATAAGAGATTTGGGCTTAAAAATTTTGTTGTTGTTGAAGGTGACAACGGTATTATGGGCGGAAAAGTCTCTCACGAATATATGGAAGTGACAGATGTCGGGGAAGACTATCTTGTTATTTGCCCAGAATGCGGCTACAGCAGCAATATGGAAGTTGCTGTTTGCCAAAAAGACGAAAACGACCAAACTGTTGCTGGCGAAATGAAAGAAGTTTTCACAGGAAATGCACATACAATTGAAGAAGTTTGTGAATTCCTTAAAACAGATGCAAAACACACTGCAAAATCAGTTTGTTTCAAGACTGCAAACACAAACAAACTTATTATGTGCTTTGTAAGAGGCGACCATGATGTCAATCAAAGCAAAGTTGCAAAACTTGTTAAAGAACCAATTGACTATGTTGACACAGACCTTTACAACTTGCCAGCAGGAAACATCGGAATGTTTAATCTCAATGTGCCAGAAGACACTTTCATTTTCTATGACAAATCACTTGAAAAACTTGAAAACTTTGTGACAGGTGCAAACAAGGCTGACTATCACATTGTCAATGCAAGTATGTCAAGAGATGTAAAAAATGCTGAATTTGTTGATATTTCACTTGTTATGAAGGGAGAAAAATGCTGCAAATGCGGTCATGAACTCACTCTCACAAGAGGAATTGAAATCGGAAATATTTTCCAACTTGGCACAAAATATACAAAGTCTATGGGACTTAAGATAAACACTCCAGATGGAAAGACAAAAGAGCCTATTATGGGTTGTTATGGAATTGGTGTTGGAAGAAACCTTGCAAGCATTATTGAAGAAAAAGCAGATGACAAGGGCATTGTTTGGCCAATGACAGTTGCTCCATGGCAAGTTTACCTTTGCCCAATCAGAATTGATGATGAAAATGTGAATGCAATTTCAAACGAGCTTTACAAAAAACTTGAAAAAGCTGGTGTTGAAGTGCTCTTTGATGATAGAAACACATCAGCAGGCACAAAACTTACTGATAGCGAACTTATGGGAATCCCAATTAGAGTTGTTATCAGCCCAAAAACACTTGCAAATGGACAAGCCGAAGTGACAATAAGAGAAACTGGCGAAAAGATGTTCGTTCCACTTGCCGATCTTGTTTCTGAAGTAAAAATGATGATTCAAGAACAAATTGAAGAAATCGAAAAAGACTTATAAAAATAAGGGTGCTTTAAAAGCACTCTTTTTTATTCTAAAAAGAGTTTTCAAAAAATATAATATCATATGAAAAACAGTGTAAGATGGGCTTTTAAGGCTCTAATATTATCTGTGTCACTATCAATTGTGTTTGGGATGTTTTCTCAAAGTTTGTTTCCTACAATGCCTGCTTTTTTGTCTGTGCTTATAATCTTTTTCTTTATAATTGTTTCTGTGCTGTTTGATATGATTGGAGTAGCATTCACAACAATGTCAAAAAGCGATTTAAATGGATTTAGCGAGCCAGATTCTCCTCTTTTTGAAACCTTGTCAAGACTTTTTGAAAACAAGGACAAAATTTCATCTTTTTGCGGTGACATTGTGGGTGATATTTGCGGCATTTTGAGTGGTGCTGGCGGAGTGAGTCTTGTTTATAATATGAATTTTTTGGATATGAATGTAAATTTTATCGCAACTTGCATAACAAGCTCGGTTATTGCAGGGCTAACCATTTTCGGAAAAGCCATTATGAAAGGTTATGCAGTGCAAAATTGCAAAAAAGTGGCATACCTGACTGCAAAGATAATTTATAGTTTTCAAATAAAAAAGAAAAAATTATAAAAATTTAACAAAAAATGCTTGACAGAGAGTTTTTTTGTGTGATAATATAAGGCAGTAAGAAAGCAGAAGTCCTACTTCTCACCTACCGAATTTTGTTTTGGATGGTTCAAAAATTTTGAATATAAAATTTGATTATTCTTTATTTTTGGTAGGATTTTATGCATCCTACCAAATTTTTTTTAAAGGAGATTACGACCATTTTCAAGGAATTATTGATCAACGAACAAATCAATGCAAAAGAAGTCAGAGTGATTGGGCAGGAAGGAGAACAACTTGGCACACTTTCTTATGAAGAAGCAATGAATGTTGCTGACAGAGAAGGGCTTGACCTTGTTTTGATGAATCCAAACGGAAACCCACCAGTTTGCAAACTTATGGATTATGGCAAATATAAGTTTGATGCTTTGAAAAAAGAAAAAGAACTTAGAAAAAACCAAAAGGTAAGTGAAATCAAAGAAATTCAACTTTCTATGAGAATTGATGACTATCATATCAGTTTCAAACTCAAAAATGCTCAAAAGATTTTGCTTGACGGCGACAAGGTTAAGGTTTCACTCAGAATGAGAGGAAGAGAACAAGCTTATTCACAAAATGCCGTTGAAATTGTGAAGAAATTTGCAAACGACCTTGCAGAATATGGTTCTATTGATAAAGAGCCTGCAATTATGGGCAAAAATGTTTCAGTCGTAATAAATCCTAAAAAGGTAAAGTAAAAGGAGAAAGAGAAAAATGCCAAAAATGAAGACACACAGCGGTGTAAAAAAGAGATTTTCAATCACTGCATCAGGAAAGGTTAAATATGCTAGACCAGGAAAAGGTCACTTTTTAACAAACAAAGCTAAAAGTCGTAAGAGAAAACTTAGAAAAGGTTCTTATATTGCTGGAAAGAATGCTAGCACTATCAAGACAATGCTTGGTAAGTAATTAGGAGGACACTATGAGAATTAAAAGAGCGGTTAATGCAGTTAAGAAAAGAAGAAAGATTTTAAAACAAGCTAAGGGCTACTTTGGTGCAAAGAGCAAACTCTACAGAACAGCTAGAGAACAAGTTATGAAGAGTGGCCAATATGCTTATATTGGAAGAAAACAAAAGAAGAGAGATTTCAGAGCTCTCTGGATCACAAGAATCAATGCTGCTTGCAGAATCAACGACATTTCATACAGCAGATTTGTAAGTGGTCTTAAGAAAGCTAATGTGACTTTAAACAGAAAAGTTCTTGCTGATATGGCTGTAAGAGAACCTGAAGCATTTGCAAATCTTGTTGAAGTTGCTAAAAAGGCATAGTTAAAGTGCTTGAAGCAAGCAAAAACTTTATATTGAAACTTAAAAAGCAAAAACACGAAAACAAGTCTTTGCTTTTTTTGGATAATGTAAAAATCATAAAGGATGCAATAACAAACAAAACAATAAATCCTGTTTATGTTTTGACAAGTCTTGACAAACTTCCATTTGAATATGGTGGCGATGTTTACAGAGTTGACCAAAAATCATTAGATCAACTTTCAAACACAAAAACACCACAGAAAGTATTATGCATTGCATACCTTTCACAATATGTTGTGGAAGAGCCAAAAACAAACTTTCTTGTTTTGGATTCTTTGCAAGACCCAGGAAATGTCGGCACACTCATAAGAACAGCCAAAGCATGTGGCTTTGAATATGTTTATTTGCTTGACAGTGTGAGAAAAACAAACGACAAACTCATAAGAAGTTCGGTCGGAGCAATCTTTGACAATAAAGTTTTTGAAATGACAAAAGATGAGTTTGAAACTTTTGCCAAGAAAAACAAATTGTCTCTTCTTATGTGCGATATGGACGGTGAAAACATCTTTGAATTTAAAACAAATGGGCTTGTTGGGGTTGTTGTTGGAAACGAGGGCAACGGTGTATGTGACCAAATTGCAAATCTTTGTGAAAAAACAGTTAAAATACCAATGATGAGTGGAATTGAAAGCTTAAATGCTGGAGTCAGCGGCTCAATCGTTATGTATGAGATAAACAAAAACAAATTTATAGGAGAATAAAAATGTCTGGACATTCAAAATGGCATAATATACAAGCAAAAAAAGGTAAAACTGATGCCGCAAGAGGTAAAATCTTTACTAAAATTGGTAGAGAACTTGCAGTTTGTGTAAAACTTGGCGGACCAGACCCAAACAGCAACAGCAAACTTAGAGATATCATTGCAAAAGCCAAAGAAAACAATATGCCAAATGATAACATTGAAAGATCAATCAAAAAAGCATCTGGCGAGCTTTCTGGTGTAAACTACGAAGCAATCACATATGAAGGTTATGGTGTTGGTGGCTCTGCAGTTATTGTTGAGTGTCTTACTGACAATAAAAACCGTACTGCTGGTGATGTTAGACATGCTTTTGACAAACACGGCGGAAGTATGGGAAACAACGGCTGTGTATCATACCTTTTCAAACAAAAAGGTGTTGTGATTGTTGTTGATGCAAAAGACAGTGAAGCACTTATGCTTGATGCAATTGAAGAAGGTGCTGTTGATGTTGTTGAAGACGAAGATGAAATTGAAATCATCACAGAAGCAAACGAACACGGCAAAATGAGAGATGCTCTTACTGCAAAAGGTTATAATGTTGTTTCTGCAAACACAGAACTCGTGCCTGATATGTATGTTGATTTAAACGAAGAACAACTCGGAAAATTTGAAAGAATGGTTGAAGCTCTCGAAGATTTGGATGATGTTCAAGAAGTTTATCACAATGTCAATTTACCAGAAGAAGACGAATAGTCTTCTTTTTCTTTTTGGATGGCTTTTTGTTTGACAAAATATGCCAAATTCTATTACAATTGACATATGAGAATTTTAGGAATTGACCCGGGTTATGGGATTGTTGGATTTGGAATTATTGACACACACAGAAACAATGCAGTTGTTGATTTTGGGGTTATTGAAACTCCAAAAGATATGCCATTTCCAGAAAGATTGTCAAGAATTGAAGAAGGCTTCAAGATGCTGTTTGAAACATACAAACCAGATGAAGTTGCTATTGAAGAACTTTTCTATTTCCACAACCAAACAACTGTCATTCCAGTTGCTGAAGCTAGGGGTGTGATTATACTTACTGCAAAGAAATATTGCAATCGTCTTTTTGAATACACACCAATGCAAATTAAACAGGCACTCACAGGCAATGGCAGAGCTGAGAAAAAACAGATGCAATTTATGGTGAAAAATGTTTTGGGACTTGAAAAAATTCCAAAACCAGATGATGCGGCGGATGCACTTGCTGTTGCACTATGTCACAGCCAAATCAATCCAAACTTGAATGATAATATGATTTAGGAGTTTATTATGATTTCATTTTTAGTCGGAACAATCGAAGAAAAGTATGAAAACACACTCGTTGTGAACGTCAACGGTGTTGGATACGAACTTACAATATCAAATAATGCACTTGTTTCACTTCCAATTGAAGGGGAAACAGTCAAAGTTTTGACATATATGCATGTCAAAGAAGATGGCATTGCACTTTATGGCTTTGCAAATGCTGAAGAGAAAAATATGTTTTTGAAACTCATCACTGTTTCTGGAATAGGTCCAAAAATGGCAATAACAATCTTGTCTGGAATCAAACTTTCTGACCTTGTTGTTGCGATTATGAGTGAAAACACTACAATGCTTTCAAAAATCAAAGGACTAGGCAAGAAAAGTGCTGAAAGAATTTGCCTCGAACTTAAAGATAAGGTAAACTCAACAAATCTTTCAATGTTTGATGGTCAAGATTTGCCTCAAAACTACAACGAATCTGCTCTTAACGATGCTGTTGAG
>CAMOEU010000047.1 GCA_946612575.1 uncultured Clostridia bacterium | reverse complement strand
TTGATATTCAAATCTTCTTTTACTGTGCTGAAGTTTACAACTGCATCTCTAATTGTGTCACAAACGACTGTTTTAAAGAATCCAGTTTCAGTCAAACCCTTAAGTGAAGAAACAAATTTCTTAACTGAAAAATCATAATCTTTTGCATTGAAAGCATTATATACATAAACAAAATCGTTGTATGTTTTTGCTGTATCAACAAGGTCTTTTCTGAAAACGATTTTTTCTCCATTTATTGTGCAAGATGAAAGATAATCATACATAACATTGTCAATTCCAGCGGCTCCTGTCACCTTTCCAAGAACACTGTTGTTGTAGAGTTTTATATATTTCTCAACATCTTTAGGAAGTTTGCTTGAAGCAATTTCTCCGATTGTTTGAAGTTTGTTTTCTTCTGTTTCATAAATTGTGACATTAGAAGCTGACGAACTTTGTTCTTCATACAAAACTTCTTGTGCTGTTTTTGCAAGACATGTGAGTGGAGCGAAAGTCAAAACCAAAACAAACAAACCTTCAACAATTCCAACAATTCCGCCATATGCTCTGTAAGGTTTATGTTTTGCAAAATCTTCTTTCTTCTTTCCAAAAGACACTCTTGCAACAATCAAATAAACAATTCCCAAAAGTCCATTCAAAACAATTTGCAATGCAAAAAACACAAATGGACTTGCAACAGCCATTGGCACCGCCAAAACAAAATCTGTTGCTGTCTTGAAATCTGAAATATTGAAGTTTGATTCAACAAAAGAAATAATATGTTCGCTTATAGTTTGAGTTGTTCCGTTGATAGGAATTTTTATACCCAAAACCAAGTTTGTGATTGTTTTTGTCAAAAGGAAAGACAAAACTATCGAAACTATGACAAACACAATATGCAATGTTGATCTTTTTATTCCTCTGATGACTCCAACAAGAAAACCTATCACCAAAAAGAGTGAGAAGACTCCTATAATCGCCCAAGTTATTGCATTTTCCATAACTTTCTCCTTTTTTTAATTATGATACAATATTCAAACTTTTTTTCAAAGAAATTATTTTATATTTCCATTTTCTATGAAAAACAACTTTCCATCTATTTTTCTTTCATCAGTACAGGTGATAAATGTTTGTGTTCTTGAAACAAATTTCAAAAGTCTTTTTTGTCTATCAAGGTCAAGTTCTGAAAAGACATCATCAAGCAGCAAAATTGGATATTCTCCGTTTATGTTGTTCATATTTTCAAGTTCGGCAAGTTTGAGTGCAAGCCCAACAGTCCTTTGCTGTCCTTGAGAGCCAAAACTTTTGACCTCAACATCGTTTAGATATATGTCAATATCATCTCTATGTGTTCCAAGTGTAGTATAACCTAATTTGAAGTCTTTTTCAATATTTTTTTTAAGTTTTTTCTCAAGTTCTTTTTCAAAATTATCATCAAGTTTGACATCACATCCACAAACATATTCAAGTCTCAAGTTTTCTTTTCCTTCACTCAAAAACAAATTTGCTTTTTCTGCATAAGGACAGATTTCTTTGACAAATTTTTCTCTTTCAAAAGCAATATATTTTGCAGACATAACAAGTGCCCTATCCCAAATGTCTATTGTTTCTTTGACAGTTTCGATTGTTTGACTGTTTTTGAGAAGTTTGTTTCTGTTTGCCAAAATTTTTTCATATCTTGAAAGTTGGTAGAAATATCTTTTGTTGTTTTGAGAGATTGAAATATCCATAAACTTTCTTCTTTCGTCCGGACTTTCTCTGACAAGTTTAAGCTCTTGTGGAGAAAAGAAAACAATGTTTATCTCTCCAATCAAATCTCCAATTTTTCTTATAGGCAAACCATTTACAAGCACAGTCTTCTTCTTTGTTTTGTCAAGTTTGATTTCAATTTTTTCTTCTCTATACTTTTTCTTTGCAAGAAGTTTTATGCTTCCCTTTTCTTCTCCCCATTTTATTGTGTCTTTATCTTTGCAAGACTTAAAACTTTTTCCTATGCAGCAAAAGTATATGCTTTCAAGCAAATTTGTTTTTCCTTGGGCATTTTTTCCAATAAAAACATTAACCTTGTCATCAAATTTGATATCAAGGTTTTTATAGTTTCTGAAATTTGCAATTGAAACAGTTTCTATCTTCATCACAACTATCTTATCACAATTTTTTTATATTTCAAACTTGCTTGACAATTTATTTTTATTTACTTATAATTTTTTTATTATTTGAGGTGAAAAATGCAAGATATTGAAATACTTTGGAAACAAATTTTGGAGAAGTTGGAACTTAGAATCTCAACAGTTTCTTACACTCTTTGGCTCAAGCCAATCAAACCAATTGAAATTGATGAAAATAGCAATATGATTCTTGCTGCATCTTCTGTTTCTGCAAAAAATCAAATCTTGAGAAATTTCATTGATAAAATCACAGATTGTGCTTTCGAACTCTGCGGAACACAATTCAAAATTGTTGTACTTGACCCAAACGAAGAAATTGAATATCTCAAAAACACCAAAAAAGAAGAAATCGCAGTTTCAACAAAAGAAGAAAAAAATCCATTTATTGAAGAATTTACTTTCGACAATTTTGTTGTGGGAAAATCAAACCAATTTGTTTATACAGCCGCTCAAGCTGTTGCACAAAATCCAGGAAGCAATTTCAATCCACTTTTCATCTATGGAAATTCTGGACTTGGAAAAACTCACCTTATGCATGCTATTGGAAACTACATAAGAAATCACAATCCAAAACTCAAAATCAAATATGTGACTTGCGAACAATTTACAAACTCATATATAAATTCACTTATGTCAGCATCAAAAAACAAATCTATTATGGAATTTAGAGAAACTTACAGAAACCTTGATGTTTTGATGATTGACGATATTCACTTTCTTGGAAGAGGAAAGGAAATTCAGGAAGAATTTTTCCACACATTTAACGAACTTTATTCTTCAGGAAAACAAATTGTGATGTGTTCTGACCGTCACCCAAACGAAATAGCAACTTTGGAAGAAAGAATCCGCACAAGATGTCTTAGTGGACTTATTCATGACATTTCAAAGCCTGACCTTGAAACAAGAATTGCCATTTTGCACAAAAAATGTCAAATTGAAAAATATCTTGTTGATGAAGAAGCAATAAATTATATTGCCGAACACATCGACTCAAATGTGAGAGAACTTATTGGTGCCCTAAAAGGTGTTGACTTGAATGCAAAACTTTATTCAAGAAAAATTGCCACAATTGAAGATGCTAGAGAATTTTTCTCAAATCAACAAAAAGAAATAAAGGAAGAAATCACCGCAGACAAAGTTATTGGTGTGGTTTGTGATTATTTTGACTTATCAAAAGATGATATTGTTGGAAAGAAAAAAAGTAAAGAAATTGTCGAGCCAAGAATGATTGCAATTTATCTTATAAGTGAGCTTTTATCTCTTCCACTTGTCAATATCGGAAAAATTTTTGGAGGCAGAGATCACACAACAATTATGCATTCAAGAGACAAAATCACAGCTGATATAAAAACAAACAGAAAAACACAAACACTTGTGAATGAAATCAAAAACATTTTGCTCTCAAAATAGTGTGGATAAATTGTTTACAAAAAGAAAAGAAAACTCAAACTTATCCACATAGTTGTCCACAATCCAGAAAACCTTAAAATCACAATATATAGAAACCTTAAATCACAGAATAATACCATATTTTGTGATTTTTGTTTTAGAAAATGAAGTTATACACATTTTCACACTCACTTATAATAATTATTATAATTTAAATAAAATTTTAATAACTATTTTGTTTGCATCCGCGGGCCTTGTTGTGATATAATATTAAAGATTAAAGGAGTTAAGAAAAATGTTAGTTACTTGTCACGGAATCGAACTTTCAGATGCTTTTTTGAGTGTTAGTAAAGCAATCTCAAACAAAATCACAAACCCTATTTTGGAAGGAATCAAAATTGTTGCAGAAGATGACACTCTCACACTCAGTGCAACAGATACCGAACTTTCAATTGAAAGAAAAATCAAAGCAAACATAAAAGTTGAAGGTGAAGCTGTTGTTCCTGGAAAGTTTATTACAGAATTTATTAAAAAACTTACAAATGAAATGATAGAGCTTGAAGTAAATGCTCAAAATCAAATGATTATCAAATATGATGACAGCCAAAGTATCATTCAATGCTATAATGCACAAGAATATCCTTCATTTAAGGGAATTGAATCAAATGATTATTTTGGAATTTCAAAGAAAGACCTCAAGACAATCATAAACAAAACAATTTTCTCTGTTGCTGTTGATGATTCAAGACCAATTCTTAAAGGTGTGCTTTTTGATATTGAGAAAAACACATTGAATGCTATCGCCCTTGATGGATACAGACTTGCAAAAGTTAAGAAAAACATCATTTCAAACTTGGATGTAAACATTGTTGTTCCTGCAAAAAGTTTGGCAGAAATTTCAAGAATTTTGGATGACAGTGATGATGTTGTCAATGTTTATGTTGACAAGCAAACACTTATGATTGATTTTGGAGACACAAAACTCACAACCCGCCTTTTGGAAGGAGATTTTGTAAACTACAAACAAATTATTGCAGCAAATTATGAAACAATTTGTGTTGTAAATAAAGAACAATTTGAAGATGCACTTGAAAGAGCTTCTCTTCTTTCAAAAATCGGTCAAGGAAATTGTGTTAAGTTTGAAGTTAAGGAAAAAAATCTTTGCATAACATCAAATTCAGAACTTGGAAATGTCAAAGAAAATGTCCCTGTAAATATGAGCGGAAAGGAACTTCTTATTGCTTTTAATGCTAGATATTTTATCGAAAACTTGAAAGCAAACAGTGATGAATTTGTTAAGATTTGTTTCAACTCACCTGCAAATCCTTGTGTTATTGTTCCTGTTGAGGGAGATGAATTTTTGTATCTCATTTTGCCAGTAAGAATGATTGGTTAATAAAAACAAAAAAGGCACAAACAAAGTGCTTTTTTTATCGGCAAAAATTGACAAAAAATATGTTTGTGACAGTTGACAAAAATTGTTTAATAAATTATAATATAGCATAAATCACAATTACAATAGGATATTGTGCGAAATTAAAGGAGAAAAAAATGAAAAGAACATACCAACCAAAGAAAGGAAAAAGACAAAAGGTTCATGGCTTCCGTGAAAGAATGAGAACAAACGGTGGAAGAAATGTTTTGAAAAGAAGAAGAAACAGAGGCAGAAAAATTATCGCTGCTTAGTGGAGAAATATGGATCATAGATTAAGAAGAAACAACAGTTTCAATTATATCTACAAAAAAGGTGAGAGATTTCACTCTGACCACTTCACATTGTTTGTGGTGAAAAGTAAATATAATAATTATCAAATCGGATATTCAATAAGCAAAAAACTTGGAAAAGCAAACAAGAGAAATTTGTTAAAAAGAAGGATGAGAGAGATAAGCAGACTTTATATCAACATTCCTTCTTTTTATAATTATGTTGTGCTTGCAAAAGAAGGTGCGACAGCTCTTGAATTTGAACAAATAAAACAAGAGATGGAAAAGGTTTTCAAAAAGTTTGAAAGCAAAAAAAATTCTTAGAAACATCCTGTTAAGTCCGGTTTATTTTTATAAATATGTTATATCACCCCTTCTTCCACACAATTGCATATATTTTCCGACTTGTTCGAATTATATGATTAAAGCAATAAAGGAATTTGGTTTTTTCAAAGGTTTTTGGCTAGGAACAAAAAGATTGTTTAGATGTGTTCCTTGGCAAAAAAAGAGAGGATATGACCCTGTTCCTATAAATATAAAAGGAGAAAACTTATGGATTTTGTAAGCAGTGCACTCATTACACTTACACAACCAAGTGGTTTTTGGCCAAGCATATTGAATGCATTTAAAGGAGCAACAGGCACTTATATTGTTGCTGTTATTTTGATTGCTGTTATCATCAGAGTTTTGCTTTCTGTTGTGGATGTCATAAACAAAAAAGTTTCTGCAAAAAGCAATGGTGTTATGGCAAAAATGAAACCAGAACTTGATGCAATTCAAAAAAAATATGGGCACGACCCAAAACTTATGAGCCAAAAGCAAAATGAAGTTTACAGAAAATATCAATTCAATATGATGGGTTCTTGTCTTCCAATGCTCATCTCACTTGTTTTGCAAATGGTAGTCTTCTTGACACTTTGGAATTCACTTCAATCAATGGCAAATTTCAATGTCGTAGAAAAATATGAAAATATGAAAAACATTTATGCAAATGTT
>CAMOEU010000046.1 GCA_946612575.1 uncultured Clostridia bacterium | reverse complement strand
GCCATCCTTACTATATTGTCCAATTCTGACACGATTTGCATTGTAAGCCGCCACTCTAAATAAAGAACCCGAGAATGTTTGATTTTTTGCTCCAATTAGAGCGAGATTTTTCATATCATTAGTCGTCCAAGCTTTTGCAGTATCCGAAACATCCCCATATGGAATATATCCACCAAAACCAAATATATCATAATATAGATAAGTTTTTTCACTGCTCTTGCCAGTGGCAGACTGCACTGTGTCCGTGGAGTTGAAATAATTTATACCGCTTCCAAATGCCGACTCAACAGACCCACTTGAAACTGAAGTGATTGAATCAAGTGCTTGCAAAAGAGCTTGTGAAACAAAGAGCCCAAGCAAAACAATAATTGGCACAGCAAGCATATTGATGATTGCCTTTCCACCAGTCAAAACAATTTGTTTTGGAGTTGTTTTGCCGTCATAAGAATAATGAGCTTTTACAATTGCAATCAACATTGAAGCAAAGCAAATAATAACACCAAAAACCATCATTGCCCAAAAAACATTTGTAAGTGCTGGATATGGATGTTGATTTGGGACTTGATTGAAATTGATTCCCAAAATTCCACCAATAAAGTTTGTGACAAGGTCGCCTGTTTGAGCAACTCCATCTATGTAATAAACATCAAGACCTGCAAGTTTTCTGAAAAACAATTGCAAAATATCAAGCAAACATGCAAGCGAAGCATAAAGAAGATAAATAACCTTTGGAATAAGGTTAAACAGTGCCTTAAAAAAGTCACCTATCCAATCAAATAATCCGAGAGTCATTGCATAAGACATAGCAAAATCTCCTTTACCTTTATTTTTCACAATTATAACAAATAAAATCACAAAAAACAACAAAATAATAAAATTATTTTAACAAATTGAAACTGATTTATGCCCTATTTTGCATAAACAACTCTCTATCAAGAGAAAAGAAACGAAAAAACTTGTAAAAAAAACAATAAATTGATAAAATAATTTTATGAACGATCGCATAAAGCAAAAACTCAAAACTCTCACAACAAAACCCGGTGTTTATGTGATGAGAGAGAAGAGTGGACAAATCATCTATATAGGAAAAGCCAAAAACCTAAAAAACAGAGTCAGTCAATACTTTAGAAACAGTCCAAAGCCTGCAAAGGTGCAAGCAATGGTGGACAATATTGATGACTTTGACTATTTTATTGCAATGTCCGAGCTTGATGCTCTTGCACTTGAAAGCAATCTCATTCACAAGCACCAACCTTTTTACAACATTTTGCTTAAAGATGGAAAAATGTTTCCTTACATCAAACTTGACCTTAAAGAAGATTTTCCACACCTTGAAATCGCAAGAAAGGTCAAAAAAGATGATGGTGCAAAGTATTTTGGACCATATATTGCTGGAATTGACCCAAGACAAATCTTGAAAACAATAAATTTTGCTTACAAAATCCGCACATGTCAAAACAAAATTGTGGAAGGAAAGTTTGCAAAAAGAGAATGTCTAAACTACTCTCTTGGGCTTTGTCTTGCACCCTGCACAGGAAGAGTGACAAAACAGGATTATCAAAAAGAAGTTGAGAAAGTGATAAACTTCCTAAACGGAAATGATGATGAAATTGAAAAGATTTTGCAACAAAAAATGGAAACAGCAAGCGAACTTGAAAATTTTGAAAGAGCTATCGAACTTAGAGATTCTCTCAAAATGATTTCAAAACTTAAACAAAGAGTTGTTGCAAATTTGCCTAAGGATGTAAACAAAGATGTTTTTGCATACCAAACAGATGGGCTGAGCGGAGTTTTGACCGTTATGGTTGTCCGTGGCGGAAAAATTTTGGGTATTGCAAACTTCCCTCAAAATGATGCAGAAATTGAAGAATCTGACACCGTATTCAATTTTTTGAGCCAATATTACTCAAAAATGCTTGTTCCGCACGAAATTATTTCAAGTCATAATGTGGATGAAAATTTGCTCTGTGAATATCTTGGAAAGTCAGTTAAAATCATCACAAATCCGCACGGAGTAAACAAAACTTTACTTGATATGGCAAAACAAAATGCCGAAGAATTTTTGACAAAACATATTGAAAAAGAAAAGCTGCTCTACAACTCAAGTCTTGGAGCAATAAAACAACTTCAAGAAAAATTGCAACTCAAAAATCTTCCAAAAAGAATGGAGTGTTATGATATTTCTCATATAAGCGGCACAAACAAAGTTGCATCAATGGTTGTTTTTGTTAATGGAAAAGCGGAAAAGAAAGAGTATCGAAAATTTAAAATCAAAACTGTTGAAGGAAACAATGATTTTGAAAGTTTGAAAGAAACTCTCTCCCGCCGTCTGCAAAGATATATCGATCAAAACGGTGAAGGGTTTAAACAAAAACCCGATTTGCTTGTGATTGATGGTGGAAAAGGTCAACTTTCTTCCTGCCTTGAAATTTTGAAAAAATTTAATCTCGAAAACGAAATTGAGATAATTTCACTTGCAAAAAAATTGGAAGAAGTTTTTGTTCCTTCTTCAAATTTGCCGGTTATATTGAAATATGGCAGTGCTGAGCTTAAACTCTTGCAACGAATAAGAGATGAAGCTCATAGATTTGCAATAACTTTCCACAGACAAATCCGCACAAAAAGTCAAACCGAAACAGAACTTGAAAACATAAAAGGTCTTGGAAAGACAAAAATTTCAAATTTGCTTAGAGCATTTGGCACAACCGAAGAAATCAAAAAAGCAACCGTTGAAGAATTATGTCTTGTTAAAGGTATTCATGAAAATTTGGCAGTGGAAATAAAAAATTACTTCAAAAATAAATAAAATAAAAACCTGAAAATTGCTAAACAACTGGCAAAAACAGGTTTTTATTTTTAATTTAAAATTATTTTGTAAAAATATTTTTTTGTGATATCATAATTTATATAAATTATGGAGCATCAATGAAGAAAAAACTTTTTGTGTTAATTTTGTCCATTTTTATAGTGTTGCCATTCGCAATGCTTTTTTCTGGCTGTGATGAACAAGACTTCATTGGAATTAGTGCACAAAACTCTCGACAAAAGATAAGTTATGGTCAAGAATTTGACCCTATTGAAAAATTTAACATAAGAAGTCATTATCTTAACGGAAAAGTGGAAACACTTACTGCACAAGATTTGTCATACACAATTGTTAAGGATGATGAAACCTACAATCTTGATGAATATTTTGATTGTGGCAATTACACATTTGAGTTTAAGTATAAAGAATCTTCTTGCAAAGCATATCTTACTGTAAACAAAATTGAATACGAAAGAGAAGATGTTGTTGAAATTGAAAATTTTGCCGTAAACAGAAAAGTTTCTATGCCTACTCTTAACACCCTTTCTGATGGAGATGTCAATTTCTATTATAGACATGCAAACAAACCTACCGAGCAGGAACAAGTTTGGCTCTATGAAGAAGATGACATAAACGAAAGTATTGCTCCTGGTGATTATGTGATATATGCAAAAGTTGATGAAGGCACAAACTATAAAGCCTACAAAACTGAAAGCACAGCATTCCATGTGAGCCCAGAGCCACTAGATGAAAGTTATTCAATCTCATCAAACACTGTCAACACAACTTATATTATTCAAGGAAAATTAAGTGATTATTCGTCCGTTTTAAACGAACAGATAAAACTTCAAAAATATGATGAAGAAACTGGCACAACATCAATTGTTGAAGGAAACTTTGTGTGGGCAAATTCAACAAGACAAATGACAGTTGCCGACTCAGGAGAAAAGCATTACATCAAATTTGTCTCAGATGATGAAAGTGTAAACAATAGAGAATTTGAAGCAACCCTAAATATTGATAAACTTACTATAGACAAACCTATTATGACATTAAATCCTGACAAAACAACCCCTCTAAACAGTGTTATGTATGATGGAGAAGAACACAGGGTTTACTTTGGAACTGAATATGATGTTATATATACTGAAGAAGACACGATAGAAGCACACGATAGTGACTCAAACCCTGTTTTTGTAGGTTCGGGAACATTCTCTAGAACAAATGCTTTATCAAATCTTCAATCAACATTAACTCTTGTTGACAAAGAGAACACATGCTGGAGTGATAAATCAACCACTGATGTGGAATATACATGGTCAATAAAACCTATACCATTTAATTATGGTGATGTATATGTAAAAGTTAATTTTAATGTTGCTCTAATTGGAGATGGAAAAGAAGTCTTCACCTCAGGCAAAATTGCAAGATCAAAGCTCAACAATGTTGATTATATTAAATTTGATGAAACAATATATAGAACAGGTAGAGCTTTTGGTTTAATTGGGCTCGCATACAAAGACTCTCAAACAGGAGAATTTGTAGATTTGCCAGAATATTACTCGTTTATCATAAAAGATGAAAGATATCATAAATTGATTGAAGATGTTATGATAAGAGATTTATATATAGTTGAAAATGAATCCGATGATCTAGAGACTGAAGACGATGTAATAATCAATCAATTGGCAGGATATGTTTATATCGCTCACAATTGGACTCCACCAGATCCTAACAATCCACATGGAGAACCTGATGAAGATGCCGAGCCAGATTATCCTATAACAATACAATTTACAATATTTGTAATAGGGGATGAAAATCACTATGCTCCTCAAACCCCACAACATTCCGCAGACGAAGGTCAATATTCATTTGAAGTAATATTCACTGCCAAAGAATAAAAAAAGATGCTAAAACTTAGCATCTTTTTTCTTTCAAATATTCCAAAACTCTTGGTGCACAAATCAAAAACCAAGTCGCATACTTGTGTGGATTTTCAATCATATCTTTTGAAAGAACATCAAAATCAACCCATTTCATATCATTTACTTCTTCTTTATTTAAAGTGAAATTTCCGTTATATTCCCCAACCAAAACATGGTCTATTTCATATTCAAACAAATCTTCTGCATACTTTGAAAAATAATTGAAAACATAAATCTCTTTCAAGTCGTCACAAACAATGCCGACTTCTTCAAACAATCTTTCCTTTGCATTCTCAATCAAATTTTCTGTCCTTGGATGGCTGCAACAAGTGTTTGCCCACTTTCCACCAGAGTGATATTTTGAAAAAGCTCTTTGCTGAATAAGAAGTTTTCCATTTGAATACAAAAAGACAGAAAAAGCTCTGTGCAAGATTCCTTTTTCATGTGCTTCTTGTTTTGAAACTGTGCCTATTTTATTGTCAAAAATATCCACTTTGATAAGTTCGTTGTTCATAATTTCCGTCCTATTTAACAAAAAAGTTGACATAGTCAACCTTTTTTCTGGTGCACCCGTGGGGATTCGAACCCAAGACCTTTCGTTCCGTAGACGAACGCTCTATCCAGCTGAGCTACGGGTGCATATAAAATCATTGTATTTTTAAAATGCATTGACATTATAACAAAACAAACAAAAAATGTAAAGGGTTTTAAACAAAAACAGGCTTTGCAGCCTGTTTTTATAATTTATTATAGATACTTTCAGCAACTTTAATGCCATCCTGTGCACTTGAAACAATTCCGCCTGCATACCCTGCTCCTTCCCCAACAGGATAAATTCCTTTTATGCTGCTCTCAAAGTTTTCATCTCTCACAATTGTGAGTGGACAACTTGATCTTGACTCAATTGCAATAAGCAAATTTTCGTCTTTGGCAAAGTTTTCAAGTTTTTTGTTTAGAAGTGGTAATCCAATTTTCAAACTTTGTGCTACAATCTCTGGCAAACATTTCTCAATTTTTGCAAAAGTAAGCCCTGGTTTATATGAAAATTTGATATCGGAATCAATTTTTTTGTCATTTACAAAGCTTCCAACACTCTCCGCTGGTGCATTAAAATTTTCACCACCAAGTTTGAAAGCAAGTTTTTCATACTTTGCTTGAAAATATATTCCAGCAAGTGGATGGCTTGATTCATAGTCCTCTGGAATGATATTGACAAGCACAGCACTGTTTGCATTTTCTTTATCCCTTGCAAAATCACTCATTCCATTTGTGACAATCTCACCGTCTTCGCTGCTTGAGGCAACAACTTGTCCACCTGGACACATACAGAATGTGAAAACAGCTCTACCATTTGGCAAATGTTCCACAAGTTTGTAGTCAGCTGGTGGTAAACCGTCAACATTTTTCTTTCCATATTGTGAAAGATTTATGTCTTCCTGTTTTTGTTCGATCCTAACACCCATCGCAAAAGGTTTTTGTTTTATGAAAGCACCCTTTTCATAAAGCATTTCAAAAGTTTTTCTTGCACTGTGCCCCACACACAACAAAAGATGATCTGTCTCAATCTCCTGTTTACTTCCAGTTTCCACATTTTTGACAATAACTTTTTGTAATTTACT
>CAMOEU010000045.1 GCA_946612575.1 uncultured Clostridia bacterium | reverse complement strand
TCATAAGAAACCTTAACTTTTGGATTTGTAATTGAGACACTTTGTGCAATTGATTCAAGAGTTTTTCCTCCTCCAATTGCTATATTGTTTGCAAATTGATATGAAGCCGCAGCAGTAGTTTTGCTTGATAAATTTGTGTTTCTAAGATTGTTGTCTGGATTATTTGGGGTAATAGGACTATCTTCTTTTTTGCTGCTAACAAGCTCATTGTCAACTACAGGCTTTCCATTTTCATCAACAATGTCTGTGTCAAAATCAGCTTCAGGAAGTTCTCCTTCCTTATATTCGTAAACAGTGTTGTCTTCTTGTTTTTCATTAAAGTCTTTCATAATTTCATCAACGGAAGGTTTAACATAGTCGTGGCTGATATCTTCTTTTGTATAAAGAGGATTTTCTTGTTCTTCAAAATCGTGAAGGACATTGATATCAACATTCTCTGCATGCCCAATAAGAATTGCTCTTTGTTTAAGCAAATGCAACAAAGAAAGTCTTTCAGAGCCTGAAACAGAAACATAGTCTTGCAATTCTATTAGTGGCATTTTAGGCATGATAGTAGCAAGATTATTTACATCTTCCAAAGCAGCGGCTAACATGGACTTTTCTGTGTTGCCTAAACTTTGTTCAAATTTGTTCATTTCTTTAGACTGTTCAAGAGTCTCAAGATAACTGTTATACAAATCCACAGCTTCTTTAAATTTGCTTGGATTGTTTTCCTGTTCGTTGTTGACAAGCTCATAATCGGAAGTAGGTTCTTTCCCTTCCTCAACAATATAAGGTTTTGCATCAATAGAGAGCTCATCTCCTTCTTTATGAATGTAAGCCAAAGTTTCGGCTTCTGTATTATTGTCCGAAGATACAGTGTCGTCTAAGTTGTTTAAAACCGATTCAAGATCTTCATTTGTTGCATCATTTTCCGAAGTTAAATTATTGAGAGAAATGTTTTCCAACACATCATCATTCTTTTTAGGTTTTTTAGCCATTTTACACCTCCGTAAAATATATATCAAAATTATACCATATATGGTATATCATTGTCAATTATTGTTTAAAATTAAACTTTTTTGTTTTGTAGCTAGTTTTAAAGGGTATATTTGATTAAAAAAAGCAAGAAAAACTTGTTTTTTTTGATATTTTTTGTTATTATACTTGAGAAATTTGATTTTTGAAAGGAAAAATTATGGGACTTTTTGGAAACGAAAACAAATCACAGGTTAAAAAACTTAAAAAAATTGCAGACAAAGTTGTTGCTCTTGAAGAAAAATACAAGGCTTTTTCTGATGAAGAACTCAAGAACTGCACGGTTGAATTTAAGGAAAGAATCAAAAATGGCGAAGATTTGATGTCTATTTTGCCAGAAGCTTTTGCTGTTTGCCGTGAAGCAAGTGCAAGAGTTTTGAATATGAGACATTTTTATGTGCAGATTTTGGGCGGAATTGCACTTCACCAAGGCAGAATTGCTGAAATGGCAACGGGTGAAGGAAAAACTTTGGTGGCAACTCTTCCAGCATACTTAAATGCTCTTACAGGGCTTGGTGTGCATGTTGTCACAGTCAACGACTATTTGGCAAAAAGAGATGCTGAGTGGATGGGAAAAGTTTACAGATTCTTGGGGCTTACCGTTGGGGTTATTGTGCCAGGAATGGATCCAAAAGCAAAAAAGAAAGCTTATGATGCTGACATAACTTACTGCACAAACAACGAACTTGGTTTTGACTATCTTCGTGACAATATGGTTGTTCAGAAAGAGCAAAGAGTGCAAAGGGGACACAATTTTGCTATTGTCGATGAAGTTGACTCAATTTTGATTGATGAAGCCAGAACCCCACTTATCATTTCAGGACCTGGAATGAAATCAAGTGAAAATTATATCAAAGCACAAAAATTTGTGAAAACACTCAAAGATGATGACTTTGAAAAAGACGAAAAGAGAAAGTCTATCAATCTTACAGACAGCGGTGTTGCAAAAGCAGAAAGATATTATGCAGTCAAGAACCTATCTGATGTAGAGAACATCGAACTCAACCACTACATCAACAATGCTCTCAAGGCAAACAAGATAATGAAATTGGATGAAAACTACATTGTTAAAGATGGAGAAGTTATCATCGTTGATGAATTTACTGGTCGTCTTATGCCTGGCAGAAGATTTAATGATGGTCTTCATCAAGCGATTGAAGCAAAAGAAGGTTGTGAAATCAAGGATGAAAACCAAACACTTGCGACAATCACATTCCAAAATTTCTTCAGAATTTACAAGAAACTTTCTGGTATGACCGGAACTGCTAAGACAGAAGAAGGTGAATTCCGTACTATTTACCAACTTGATGTTGTGACTATTCCAACAAACAGACCAAACATTCGTGTTGATGAGCCAGATATTGTGTTTACAACAGTAAATGGAAAGATTAAGGCGATTGTTGACGAAATCAAAAGAAGACACGAAATTGGTCAACCTGTTTTGGTGGGCACAATAACAATTGAAAAGAGTGAAATTTTGTCAAAAGCACTTAAGGAAGCGGGAATCAAACACACCGTTTTGAATGCAAAAAATCACGAACAGGAAAGTATGATTGTTGCTCAAGCAGGAAGAAAAGGTGCTGTGACTATTGCCACAAATATGGCAGGAAGAGGAACAGATATTTTGCTTGGCGGAAATCCAGAGTTTATGGCTAAGAAAAAGATGAAGGATGAAAACTTCTCTGACGAACAAATTTCTTATGCAACTGCATTCAACACTGTTGATGACAAGGAAATGCAAAGAGCAAGAGAAAGATATACTGCTCTTTATGAAGAATATAAAAAGGTGACTGATGCGGAGAAAGAAGAAGTCAAAAAACTTGGCGGTCTTCATATTGTGGGCACAGAAAGACACGAATCTCGTCGTATTGACAATCAGCTTCGTGGTCGTGCTTCTCGTCAAGGAGACCCAGGTTCTTCAGTTTTCTTCTTGTCACTTGAAGATGACCTATTAAGAATTTTTGGCGGAGACAGACTCAAGAGCATTGCGATGTTCTTTAAGATTGAAGAAGACACTCCAATCCAACTTAAGATTTTGTCAAGACAAATCGAATCTGCACAAAAGAAAATCGAACTTCAAAACTTTGCAATGAGAAAGACTGTTTTGAAATTTGATGATGTTATGAATGCTCAAAGAGAGATTATGTATGCTGAAAGAAACCGCATTATTGACGGTCAAGATGTGCATTCTTTCATTATGAATATGTTCCCAGCAGTAATTGATAAAGTTATCAATAAATGTGTTGATGATGAAGTGCCATATTTTGATTGGGATTTTGAAAAAATCAATAGAGAACTTGAGAATGGACTCATTGAAAAAGGCAAAAATTTGATTTCGGAAGCATTTTGTGAAAGTTATAGCGAAAGTTTTGATGCTGATGACCTTAGGGAAGTTGTGCTCAAAGAAGTTGAGAAAAGATATAATGACAGAATGATGGAAGCAGGCAAAATTGGTGTCGAATTTGAAAATGTTGAGAAGGTGATTTTGCTTAGAGTTGTTGATGTCAATTGGATGAATCACATTGATGATATGCAAACAATGAAAAACGAAATTTTTGCTCGTGGATTCGGTGGACAAGACCCAATTATTGCTTATAAGAAAGAAGCATACGATATGTTTGACGAAATGACAGAAAAAATCAGAGAAACAGCATGTATGATTTTGCTTAACACAACAATTGAAATCAGAAGACCACAACCAGTTAGACCTGTCAAAATGACAGAAGCGACAGTAAGTGATCCAAACCCAAAGAAACAACAGACAAACGAAAAACAAGTGACTGTGAAAAACACAGAAAAGAAAGTGGGCAGAAATGACCCATGTCCATGTGGAAGCGGAAAGAAATATAAAAACTGCTGTGGCAAAGATGAGTAAGGTTTTTCCTTACTCTTTTTTATTGTCATTTTTGAGCAAACACTTGACAAGTTATATATATTTATGTTATTTTATTGACAGCAGTAAAAATTTACTGTCCTTGTTTTTTTGTAATGAACAAAAAAACCATTAGTCCAAAAGGAGGTAAAAGTAGATGAATAAGTACGAACTTATGTTTATCATCGCAAGCGATGTTGCTGAAGAAAAGAGAGAAGCATTGATTGAAAAATTCAAGAAATATGTTGAATCTCACAAAGGGCAAATCGAAGGTGTTGAGAAAATGGGTATGAAGAAACTTGCTTATCCAATCAACTTCAAAAACGAAGGATTCTATGTTCTTTTCAACATTGTTCTTCCAGCAGAAGAAGTTGATGCAATGGGCAAACTTATGAACATCACAGACGGAATCATTCGTCATATGTTTGTAAGAAAATAGTCAAAAGAAGATTTTAGGAGAATTATTATGAACAAAGTTGTTTTGATTGGGAATTTAACAAGAGACCCAGAACTTCAAACCACAAACAGTGGTGTTTCAGTGTGCAGATTTTCACTTGCAGTGACAAGAAGATTTGCAAATTCTGATGGCGAAAGAGATGCTGATTTCATCAACATCACAGTTTGGAGAAACCAAGCAGAGAATTGCCATAAATACCTTAAGAAAGGTTCTAAATGTGCAGTTATTGGAAGAATTCAAACATCAAGCTATGATGCACCAGATGGTTCGAAGAGATACACAACTGATGTTGTTGCTGATGAAGTTGAATTTATCAGTTCTTCAAGAAACGGTGGCGAAGATGAAGGTATGACTTATGGTGCTGGAAATTCTTCAAGACCAGTAGAAAAGAAAGAAACTGCCGAACTTCAAGAAATTGATGACGACAGCCTTCCTTTCTAGAAAAAATTTATAAAGGAGAAAAAAATGAGCGAAGCAGTTAAAACCGAAGAAAAGGTTGTGACAAAAAAATATCGTAAACCTGCAAAGAAAAAGGTTTGTGCTTTTTGTGTTGCTGGTGAAAAGACAATTGACTACAAAGATGTAGCAAAAATCAGAAAATATATCACAGAAAAAGGCAAGATTTTGCCAAGACGCCAAACAGGTGTTTGCTCTTATCATCAAAGAGAACTTTCAAATGCCATTAAAAGAGCAAGAAATGTTGCACTTCTTCCATATGTTGGCGACTAATTTGTAAAAGGAGAGAAAAAATGCAAAAAGAAATCCATCCAGATTATCATGAAGTGACAGTAGTTTGTGCATGTGGAAACACATTCAAGACTGGTTCTTGTGTTAAGGGTGACACACTCAAGATTGATATCTGCAACAAATGCCATCCATTCTACACAGGCAAGAAGAAAGTTGTTGATGCAAGCGGTGCTGTTGAAAACTTCAAGAAGAAATATAATCTTCAATAATAATATCAAAAATAACAACCTTTTGTGGCTGTTATTTTTTTGCAATTTTTGGCAAAAATTTCTTTATGAATTTTTATTTACCAACACCAAATGGAGTTTGTTTTTTTAGTGACGACAAATGTGTTTTTTCTTGCATAAATGAATCTGGGCAGAAAAAGGTGAAAAGCATTGAGTATAAAACCAGACTTTCAAATTTGTTTTTGATAAGGGGATTGCAATATTTTTTTGTTGGAATATATTTGATGTTTTTTGCAATTTTTCAAAACAAAAAAATGTTTTTTTCAAGGAAAACTAAAGAGACAAAAATTTGGATAAAATGCCTAATTTTTGCATCCGGAATCAGTTTTTTGCTTGTTTATGCTTACTTTTTTGTAGGATTTTTGCCATCGCACCTTGCATTTTTGATTTTTGATGCAAGAGCAAATCTTTATTTAAGAAATTTTACAATTGCAATTTTCAAAATTATTTCAATTTCAGTGTTTTTCATTTTACTCAGATTTGTGTTTCAATTTTGTGAAATTTTGAGATTCAATTATGCAATTGAAAAGAGTGTGAAAAAACAAAAAAGGGACAATGTGTCTCCAAACTTTTTGAATTTTCTGCTTTTTGTTTTCTTTTTGGATGTGTTTGTGATAACATTATTGGGAGTTGATTTTGGCATTTTGCTTAATTTTGTTTTTCATCTTTTCGTTTTGATTTTGTCAATTTCGTTGTCTTATGAAATTTTGACTTTGTTTTCAAAGTTTTCAAGAATTGGTGTTTTACCATTTTTTGTGTTTGCAAAATCAAGCAAAACTCATAACGAAGTTGTGCAAATTTGTCAAACGGAAATGAATTTTTTGCAAAAAGGGAGGGAGTTTATGACTGATGAAAAAGAAATATCTTTTGCTGTTTTATATAACGAAGTGAGAAACAAACTCTCTTTGGCAGGAATAAACGACAAAAGTGATGCTGAGTGGATTATTGCGACGGTGCTTGACAAGTCAAGGTCAGAGATTAAACTCGTGCCTTCGGTAAGTGAAAAACAATATAAAGAAATTATGAAAGCAACAGAAAGAAGAGCAAACGGAG
>CAMOEU010000044.1 GCA_946612575.1 uncultured Clostridia bacterium | reverse complement strand
CGTTTGTATTCATCCGCCAAAGAATATTCAATATTGTATGAATCTTTCTGCAAAGCATAGAGATTTCCATTCAAAGCCACTTTGCTATCAAAATTGTAAACAATATTTTTTGTCTTTCCATTTTGAAGCATCAATGTTTGATTCTCTTTTATTGTCAAACCATTTAATGTTGTTGTAATTTTTGGAATAGCATTCAAAACAACAAACTTAAATGAAACTGTTTGAGAGAAGTTTGTCTTTAAATGAGCAACGACTTCAAATTCGGCAAATGTAGAGTTTACCACCTTGATTTGATTTGCAGAAATCATAACATTTGTGCTTGTTGAAGTCAAAAGCAAACTTCTTGCTTGATATTCTGTCACTCCAAAGAGGGTAGCAACAGAAATTGTGTTATAAGAATCAAGCTCACTCTTTTCTGCAATATTTGTGATTGTTTGAACAGGATTGTAGATATAAAGAACACCTTTCTTAACATCTCCATCACCATTAGCATTAGAGCATTTTCCTTCAACATCAGCCACATTAAGTTCTTCAAGGTCAACTGTTGCACTTGGCAAAACATTTCTTAGATATGAATGAGCAAAATTAACATTCTCATCAAAACCAGTCGCACCTTCAACAAACCAAACGGTTTCATCAACTGTCACACCGTCAAATGAAGAAATTTCATTTCCGTTTTGGTCATAATATTTTGTCACATATTCATCATCTTGTTTGAATGTGATATAAGAGTTTTTCATCAAAACTGAATTGCTGTTGTCAAACACCGTGTTTACATTTCCAAGATAAGCAAAGCATTCTTCAAAAGAAACAACCTTTGATGCAATATTTACAGTGTATGCAAAACCAATTGTTTTTTCTGCATTATAATTTCCACCAAAGTCATAAACATAAGACTTAATCGCTCTACTTGAGCTGTCAGCATAACCAATCAATCCACCAAAATCGCCATTTGTGTTTGCAATAGTAGTTTTTATTTCGTCACCAAAATTGTAAAGTTCGTATCCACAATTTTCAATAAGTCCAGCATTGCAACCAACAATTCCACCGATTTTTGCGGAAATCAAATCGCCAGAAAGACCCTTCATAGACAAGCCATAAACTTTGACATTTGAAAGAGTTCCATTATTTTGTCCAACAACCCCACCAGTATAGTTGCTTGAAATTGATCTAAGTTCACTTGGCATATAGTTGTTAGCTTCGCTATAAACATCAATTGTACAATTTATGATTTGAGCACCTGGAGCAACTTGATTTGCAATAAATCCTGCATATGTGTTGCTTTGAGAATAAACAAATCCTGTAAAGTTTATGTTTAGAAGAGTTCCGGAGCCTTCTGCTTGAGTTTTTGAAAGGACATTGACAAATGTTTGATTCTTTCTGTTTTCAGAGTCACTTTCATCCCACTTAACAAACTTGAATGTGTGACCATTTCCATCAATAGATCCCTTAAACTCTGTTTTTGATTGCCAACCATAGAATGAAATATCATTCATCACTTCATAGAAAAGTGAAGAATCCATATTTTCAAAATCACCTTGATTGTAAAGTCTGATTCTTGTTTCTTGACTTCTTCCGTCAGCAATAATAACTTCAATTTTCAAAATAATATCTTTATAGAAAATCTTTTCGCCATCATTGTTATAGAAGTAGTTGTCAAATTCAGCAATTTCATTTCCTTCATCATCAACTCCCTCAACAATCTTTTTATAGAAATTGCTAAGGTCATTAAGTTTGATATCATAATATGGAGTTTCAACAATTTTTCCATCTACTTCTGAGTATTTATACAAAAGCAAAGAATCTGTCCCCTCAACATTCTTAATCATATCAGAAGGAAGAAGATACAAAAATCCTGTTCCGCCAATGCTTGTATTTATGTTTACATTGACAGTTTGTCCAACTTCTGATGTGTTAACATTAAGGTCACTTGCCGCACCACTCGTTGCAAAATATTTGTATGTCAATTTAATATCATTTGCATCAGCAGGCAAAACTGAAGTCGAAATTGTAAATTCCTTTTCACTGTTTGTTGCAGCGGTCAAGTTGAGATAAATCTTTCCATCCAAAGGTTTATTCATCCACTCAACATTTTCAATTCTCTTAACATTTCTTATTTCAATAGAAATTTCAGCTTTTCTTTCTTTTCCAGCAATTTCTGTGCTTATTACATCATCTTTGATGTGGTTGATATCTTTGTATGTGACAGAAATAACATCATTAAACACTGTCAAAAGGTTTGTAGAGTTTGCAGTCACTCTGAAAGTTATCTTTCTTCCATTTTCAACAAAACCAACATCAGTGATTGTATAATATTGATTTTTGTAATATGTATCACTTACTTTTTCAAGTTCAAGTCCAGCACTTGCAAAAGAGAGTCTTCTTAAATCATTTGAATAACTTGGCACCTTAGAATCTGGTCTGAGTGACAAAACAACATCAACATAAGACAAATTCATATCTTTCTGACTCAAAGTTTCTGTTGTGTAAAGAAGTTTTGTTCTAACATTTGGAGAAAGATATCTTACTGAGTAAACACTTTCAATTGTGAAGAATCTCACAAAAACAGTTTGTTCGTGATCTTCATTATATCCATAAACCTCAACTGCCACAACTCCCTTAAATGTCGCATCATTGACAATAAGCTTGTCACTTGTTATTGCAAAAGTAGAAAATTCGCTAGCACTTTCAAAATAATTGTATGCCATTGAAATTATATCAAAATCAGCATTATCAAAAATCTCTTCAACATCAATTCCAAGTCCGTATGACTCAACAACTTCTTGCACCTTTTCATATGAGAGATATTTAAACTTTATCTTGTCTTCCGCAAGAGTCGCATTGCTTGTTTCTGTCTTAAGTTTGATTGTTGTGCTTGCTTCCAAAACAAGTTTTGAAAGTGAGTTGTTTGCAAATGCACTTGCAACAACACCATCTTCTGTCAATTCATAGCCCATTGTGGCAGATTCTTGATGGAAGACATCCGCACTTGCCGTATCCATATTTTGGATGTATGCAGTTTCAATTGGCACAAAAGCCTGAATTGTCACAGTTTCAGAAGTTTTTCCTGTAAGGTGAACAAATGTAAATTTTGCCTTTTCTTCAAATTTGCTTGTAAGAAGCTTCACACTGAATCTAACAATAATATATTTTTCATCATTTTCGTCAGAAGCACTGACAACTTCATAGTTTGAAAATTCAAATTTATCGCTTGCAACAGTGTTTAAAGAAAGCCCAGATTCTGAAGAAATTCCCTTGATTTTATATTCAAAATTCATAACTTTTGAAGAAGCCAAACTTGAGGAAATATAAACATTCTTTTCAATCTCGCTATCGTCAGCATTTGTGATAGACAAACTTTCATCATCTGAAATCTTAAACAAATTCAAAACAAGTCTAGAATAAACATCTGTGTTGCTCAAAGATTGAACATCAACTTCAACATTTTTGTAAGTGTCAACAGCGGTGATATATGCTTCATCCCCTGAAACAAGTTCTGAAGAAACATACAAAGAGCCTTCTTTTTTGAATGTCAAGAGCTTTCCTTTATAGAAAATCTTAAACACATCTGAAATTGGGTTTGTTGGATCCAAACTTTCAGAAGCCAAAGCAGCTTGATTTGTGTCAACAACAAATCTAAACATATTGTTGTCAATCTTTCTGTTTTCTGGTTGAACAACAGCCTTCACCTCAAAACCTTGTCCAGCATTATAACTTGAGAAAACATTCAAAGCCACAGAAGAATCAATGCTTCTGTTTTCTCCATCATAAAGGTCAACTCTCGTTGCCGCATAGCTCGTTTCGATAGAGAGTGTTATATCTTTTGTTGTGATGGAATAGTTGTAGTCTTTGTAATTGACATTAAAGACGAGATAATATTTGCCATAAAGGCCATTGTTGAAATAATCATAAGCATCCAAGTTAAATTTGTATGTGTGGCTTGTTGCAAGAGTCTTTTCTTCAACAATATCAAAATTGAAGTTGTTTGCAACATCTTCTTCTGACAAATAATATTTTGTGCCATCAGCCAAGATTTGATAAGCATCAACTGAGAAGTCAATATCATATGTTGTGTTTATCTCAATAGAGCCTTGTGCCACAGCCTCAGCAGAGTTGTTTCTTTTCAATTTGACATTTTGTCCACTTATTCTGACAACATTATTTTCAATAATCCCTTCACCGTCAAGAGTAAAGTTTTTGATTGTGGAATCATTTAAGACATCAAAAGTGACAGTGTTTGAAACTTTGGAGTTGTCTTTAAATGAAGCAACAAGTGAAATCTTGTTTAATGTGAAATTTGTCAAAACATTCAATTTGTTTTCTGTGATTGTCGCAACAACATTTCCATCAATCTTCAATTCCTTAGAATTTGAATCTTCAAATGTCCAATCAATATCCTTAACATTTGCAGAAATTGGATTGAAATCAAAATAGTTTTCTGCATCAAGAGTTTTTTCTTGCCCCTTAACAACAAACATATTTGATCTAGCATCAACACTGTCATCATTGACAGAAACAAGCCCTTCCAAAACAGTCATTACCGAAACATTGATAACCCTTTCTTTGCTCTTGTCTTCAATTGCATAAACCTTAACTTCTGCCTTACCACTTGTGTCATCATCTTTTGTCAAAATCTTAAATGCATATTTCCCATTTGCCTTTGGAGTTGTTGTGTTTGTCTTTTCAATGTCAATACATTTTGCACCACTTGAAACTTCGACACCAATACCCGCGGTTGAGTTTTCAAGAGTCACCTCAATTTCCTTTTGTTTGAAATTTTCCTTTTGATCATCATTGGTGTAAATCACAACCTCTTGCGAAGAAACAGAAAGTGAAACCTCGTTTGAGCAAGCACTCAGAAGTACACCTCCCAAAATCATAAATACACTTAAAATTCCAAAAGCAAATTTTTTCATTTTTGACTCCTCCAAAAATTTCGGCAAAAGAAGTTTTTGTTAATATAATATTATTATAAATAAAATAGCAGTTTAAAGTCAAATTTTGACAAAAAAAATTTAAAGTTTTTAAAATAAAATAATTTTCCACAAAAAATAATTATTTTTAATAAAAAAAATTGATTACGAAATCATTTTTTGTCAGTACAACAGCAATTATTAGCATTTTTAATCAAAAACAATTATAAATAATAAAAAAATGCGGAAAAACCGCATTTTTAATGATTTTTTTTAATTATTTTTCAATTTTTCAAATTTCATTTTTGTGGAAATTCCACCACGGATGTGTTTTTCGTCAAAATTCACATCCAAAACATCCTTAACATTTTCGTATAGCTCTTTATTTAAAACCTTAAGTCTTTTTGACAAATCATTATGCACTGTGCTTTTGCTTACTCCAAAGATTTTTGCCGTTTGTCTTATTGTTTGTTTTGTTGCAAAAAGATATCTAGCTTCGTTTAAAGTCCTTTCTTTGATATAAGAATTCATAAGAACCTCCTATATCAAACTCTATGAAAAAACTTGTCACTTTATGCCAATTTATGTCGAAAAAAAAGTAAGCATCAGCTTACTTCTTTTCAATCAATTCAACAATTTGACCAACTGTCTTTATTTGATTTATCTTCTCATCTGGAATTGTGATTCCATATTCATCCTCAAGTGTCATAAGCATTTCAATAACATCAAGAGAATCAGCACCCAAATCTTCAATAATATTTGAGTCCATTGTGATATTTTTCTTGTCAATTCCAAGTTGTTCTGCAACTAATTCTGCAACTTTGTCAAAAGCCATACCAACCTCCATACAGGTATGATATCACATTTTAAACAAAGAAATCAACTAATTTGTCTATTTTTATTTGTTTTGCAAATCAAGATAGTTGTTTGGATCAACCTCAACTCCATCTTTAAGCATTGCAAAATGCAAGTGACCACCTTGTTTGCTTTCGTTTGCAGCTGATGTGTCAGCAACCCCAAGTTTTTGCCCCATCTTTACAGCATCTCCAACCTTCAAGCCTTCCACATTACTCAAAGAGCCATAAACACTTACAAAACCATCATCGTGCGAAATCTTAACAACATACCCTTCCAAGGAATTTGAGTCAATGGACAAAACTTTCCCATCACAGCAAGCAAAAACATCTCCATTTTCAGAAGCCATATCAACAGCCAAATGAATCTCCCATCTATTTAAAGATGCATTATATTGCAAATGGTCATCTGCATAATCCTTAACAACAACCGCATTTGACATAGGCACAGAAAATTCAATTTCTTTTGTTGAAACAGGTTCTGTTTCTTTTTCAACTCCACCATTTGAAACATTAAGTGCAATCGCAAGTGACATCACTCCACAAAACAATGCCACCATCAAAGCAATGCCTGCAGGTTTTTTCCAATTTCTTTTTTCAGTTTTTTGATTTTTTTGATTTACTTTTTTCATTACAACCTCCACAACCCAATTATTGACAAGCGACTTTATTTTAAACACGAAAAAGTGAAAAAACTCAATCTTTTTGTCAAAAATCACATTCGGATGCAAATTTTGCATAAAAAAAGATGCTTCAAAATCGAAGCACCTCTTTAAAAATTTATTTTACAAGCATAAAAA
>CAMOEU010000043.1 GCA_946612575.1 uncultured Clostridia bacterium | reverse complement strand
ATTGATTGTTTTAGAAAAGATAAAAGAGTTTGAAAGACTGCAAAAGTTTAATGATGATGTGGAAGAGGATCCTCCAACAAAAGTTATTAAACCAAACGAAGTGGATTATTTAAACAAAAAACTTTCCAGCAAGTTTATGACTTTTTTGGCATATAAACTTGGGAAAATGTTTTTTGAGTCTTTGATAAAAAAGAAGAAATTTATCATCAAAAGTGTTGATGGGCTTGAAAATGTTTCTTCAGTGAAGGAGGGAGCGATTGTCACTTGCAATCACTTCAATATAAAAGACAATTATGTTGTTTATAAGGTTCTTAAACCATTTTTAAAAAGAAAAAAGCGACTTTATAAAGTTATCAAAGAAGGAAATTACACAAACTTCAAGGGTGTTGTTAGAATTTTGATGAGACACGGAAACACTTTGCCACTAAGTTCTTCACTTGAGACAATGAAAAAGTTTTATAGTGGGATGGAAACTTTGCTTGGTCGCGGGGACAAAATTTTGATTTATCCAGAGCAGGCAATGTGGTGGAATTATAGAAAGCCAAGACCTTTCAAGCTTGGTGCTTTCAAAATGGCAGCAAAATTTTCTGCACCAATTATTCCAATGTTTATAACAATGAAAGATACAGATATTTTGGACGATGATGGCTTTTTTGTTCAGGAATATTATGTTCACATTTTTCCTGCAATTTATCCAGACAAAAATTTGTCGATAAACGAAAATGCAAAAATTATGGCGAAAAAGAATTATCAATTGTGGGTGGATACATACGAAGATTTTTACAAGCAAAAACTTTTTTTTGAAAAATAAAAACAGGCGAATGCCTGTTTTTTTAGTGCCAGTCTATTGGTGTGATATGATTTTCTATGAGAAAATTGTTTGCTTTTGAAAAGTGCTTGCAACCAAAGAATCCACGATAAGAAGAAAGTGGGCTTGGATGTGGTGCTTTAAGCACAAGATGTTGTTTTTCAATTTCTGGTGCATAACTTTGTGCATGAGAGCCCCAAAGCATAAACACAATAGGTTTTTCTCTTTTTGATAGTGCTTTTATGATTTCGTGTGTAAAGATCTTCCAACCAATTTCGCTGTGAGAGTTTGCTTGGCCTTTTCTAACTGTCAGGGTGGTGTTTAGAAGCAAAACTCCTTGTTTTGCCCATCTTGTGAGATTTCCGCTTTTTTCACATTTTATGCCAAGGTCGCTTTCGATTTCTTTATAGATGTTGACAAGTGATGGTGGAAGAGCAACTCCATCCAAAACTGAGAATGACAATCCGTGTGCTTGACCTGGCTCATGATAAGGGTCTTGACCTAGGATAACCACTTTGACATCTTCAAATTTGACAAGATTTAGTGCAGCGAAAATATTGTCCATACTTGGATAGATATCATATTTTTGATATTCGCTTTCAAGATATTCTTGAATTTTTTTGAAGTATGGCTTTTCAAATTCATTTTTGAGAATATTTGCCCAATTTTTTGTTATCTTTATCATATTTTCATTTTAGCACAAACATTTTTCATTTCAAAGTTTTTAGGCGACAAAAAAGACATACAATTGTATGCCTTTTGTTATATAATTGAACTATTTGCTTGCTTTTGCATTGTCAAGCAATTTAGCATAATGAGCTTTCTTTCTGTTTGCTGAATTTTGGTGAATCACATTTTCTCTTGCAGCACTATCAAGTTTTGCTGAGAGTGTTTTGTAGATTTCTTCCGCATTTTTAACATCAACAGTAAGAGCAGCTTTAAACTTCTTTTCATATGTTTTGATTTCAGATTTAACAGAATTGTTTTCTACTCTTCTTTCTCTTTCAATCAATACTCTTTTCTTTGCTGATTTAATGTTTGCCATCTTTTTCTCCTTAAAGTCATCAATTTACTTGCATAGTATAGCATATACATTTGAAAAAATCAACTTATTTTCCAAATTTTTTGTGTAAGATTTTGTAGTGGATAAATTTATCTTTTTCTCATATATTATTTTGTGAAAAAAGTTCTTTTAATTGACAGTGGATTGGGTGGTGCAAATATTCTTGCAAGGTGTCTAAAGGAAGTTCCTTGTTGTGACTATTTGCTTTTTTGTGACAACAAAAATCTTCCTTATGGAAACAAAAGTAAGCAAGACTTGCTGAAAATCACAATTGAAAACCTTGAAAAAATAAGGAGATTTTTTGATTTTGATATTGTGATTTTTGCCTGCAACACTCTTACAGCAACAGTTATTGAAGAGTGTAGAGAAATTTATAGCGACACAGTTTTTATTGGCACAGAACCTGCAATCTTGCCAGCACTAAGAAAGTTTGAAGAAAAGGATGTTTGTGTTTTGGCAACGAAAACGACAATTGAAAACAATTTATTGTGTAAAAAATATAAAAACATAATGTATAAATCAATTGACAATCTTGCTGCGGCTATTGATGAAAATATCGACAATTTGAGTGTTTTGAAACCTTATTTAGAAAATGAGCTTGCCAAGATTGATAAGAAAGCTGTTGTTTTGGGGTGCACACATTACACTTCAATCACACCGATTCTTAAGGAAATTTTGCCAACTGTGGAATTTTTCTCAAGTGAAGATGGAGTCGCTAGAAGACTTAGAAGTTTTGTTGACGAGAGTGAAGAAAATTTTAAGGTGCAGGTGATGACTTCAAAAGAAAGTGATTTTAGAAACAAAATATTGTGGTATTTAAATGAAAAAAGCAAAGAATGATTTCTTTGCTTTTTGTTTTAGTCTTCATAAAGATTTGAATTTTCAAAAATTGGTTCGCATGTGAGATTTATGCCAAGCTTTTTGATTGTTTGTTCTTCTGCTTTTGAAACCATATATGTGCAATGTGCATCGCATCCAGCAAGAAGTGGGAGTTTGTCAATACATTTTTTTGCTTTTTTGTTTTGTGCAGACGATATTGAAAGTGCAACCAAAACATCATCAACAGTAAGCACACTTGAATGAGATTTCAATATTTTTGTTCGATAGTTTACGATTGGCATCAAAATATCATCGGTTATCACATCAAAATCATCTCCAAGCCCTGCAAGAGTGCGAAGTGCATTTAAAACTGCTGCGGCAGGTGCAGAAACAACTTTCTTTGTCTTGCCTGTGACAATTTTGCCATTTGGAAGTTCCAATGCAATGCAAGGATATCCACTTTCTTTTGCAGCTTTTTTTGCAACTTTAATGCAAGGGAGAATATCTTCTTTCAAATATATTTCGGCAGCAAGAGATCTGTTTCTTTCAAGAGTTTCATAGCTTGCTTGTCCTTTCTTATAGTCACATTCAGCTCTATACAATCTTCTCATTATTTCTTTCTTTGCGGCTGTTTGTGCAAGGTCGTCATTTATAATTGCAGATGCAATCATATTTACACCCATATCAGTAGGTGATTTGTAAACTTGTTTTTTTGCAATCTTTGTCAAGATGTTGTCAAGAACAGGGAAAACAGCAATATCACGGTTGTAGTTTACTGAAAGTTTTCCATATGCATTGAAGTGGTATGGGTCAATTTGATTGACATCTTGAATGTCGGCTGTTGCTGCTTCATATGCGATGTTTACAGGATGTTTGAGTGGCAAATCCCAAACTGGGAATGTCTCAAACTTGGCATATCCAGCCTTAACACCTCTTTTATGTTCGTGATAAAGTTGGGAAAGGCAGGTCGCAAGTTTTCCACTTGATGGACCAGGAGCGGTGACAACAACGAGTGGGCGAGTTGTTTCAATAAATGGGTTTGCTCCATATCCTTCATCAGAAACAATTGTTTCAACATCATTTGGATAACCTTTTGTATAGTTGTGGAAATAGACTTTTTCGCCTCTTTGTTCAAGTTTTTTTCCAAATTTTGTGGCACTAGGTTGCCCTTTATAAAGGGTGATGATAAATGCAGAAATATAAAGACCAAGTGCTCTTATGTTGTCAACAAGTCTTAAAACTTCGTTGTCATAACTGATTCCAAGGTCAGCACGAATTTTGTTTTTTTCAATATCATTTGCACTTATGCAGAAGATGATTTCTGTTTTGTCCTTAAGTTTTTGCAAAAGTTTGATTTTGATGTTTGGGTCAAAACCAGGCAAAACTCTTGATGCATGCAAATCATCAAAAATCTTTCCGCCAAATTCAAGATAAAGTTTGTTGTTAAACTTTTTGATTCTCTTGTTTATGTTGTCGCTTTGAAGTTTTATGTATTTTTCGTTGTCAAAGCAGATGTTTTTGTTTTCAGATTCAGTTTTTTTGTTCATAAAATCTCCTTCTTTTATATTTTAACTCATTTGTGTTTAAAATTCATAATAATTTTGAAAAATAACAATATTTTTGAATTATTTTTGCAAACTTAACCAAAATATGTCTATGAGCACACAAAATGCTTTGTTATGCATTATACCGGCGATAGTCATTTTGATTTTTGTTTTTCCGATTGTTGTTGAACTGAGACTTTCATACAATCCTTTTCAAAACAAGGGGACAATTGCAGTCTATTGGTTTAGGATGAAACTTAAACACTATGTCTTCAATTTGCATATGTCATACATAGTCTTTGAAAATGACAAAGAAAGAAAAATTCAAAAACTATCATTCAGTGGGGAAGATTTTGAAGTTTTGAAAGAGTTTGCAAAGGAGGTTGAAGACAAAGTAAAACTTAAAAAACTTTATGTGTTTTACAATCTTGGTGTTGATGATGCATTTTCTGGAGCAATGATTGCTGGGGTGATAAATCAATTGTGTGTCCAAACATTTTTGTTTTTGAAGAACAAAAAACCGACCGCTTCGATGTGTGTTTATGACAATGTTTGCTACAATAAACATGTGTGTGAGGTGGCGATTAAGAGCAAAATTTCAATCTCAATTTTTGAACTGATTTATTCTTGGGTTTATGCTTTCTTAAAAACAAAATACAATATATAGTGTGTTATGCAACATAACACACAAAACAAAGTGTGGTATGTAAAGGAGTAAAAATGAAAACTTACACAAATTCTGTTTCAATAACTGAGCTTATCTCTAATGCTATTGACAAGGTCAAGACAGTTGTGGATTCAAGCACAATTGTTGGAGAAAAAATTGTCACCGATGATGGAAATTCGATTATTCCAATATCAAAAGTGACTGTTGGATTTGTTGTTGGTGGTGGAGAGTATGCTGATTTGTCTGCTCGAAGAGTGGCAAATCATTTTCCTATGAGTGGAGGTTCAAGTGGTGGTTGTTCGGTCTGTCCTGTGGGCTTTTTAATTTTGAAAAAAAATGGTGAAGTCGAATTTGTGAATGTCGAAAACAAGACACTTTATCAAACTGTTTTGAATATGTTTAACAGTCTTATTGAAAAAATGGAAAAGGAAAATGATGAAAAGTAAATCTTTGATTTTGGGCTGTTTTTTGTTGTGTTTTTTAAGTCTGTGTGCAGGTTTTTCATCTTTTAGGGGTGGTTTTGTGCTTGCTGAATCTACTTCTGCAAAATCCTGTGTTGTTTTGGAGGGAAATTCTGGCAGGGTTTTGTTTCAAAAAAATTCAAATCAGAAACTTGCTATGGCAAGTACAACAAAAATTATGACGGCAATTACTGCAATTGAAAATTGTAAAGATCTTGATACGAAGTTTGAAATTTCAAAAAAAGCGGTTGGTGTGCCGGGGACTTCGCTCTATTTAAGAGAAGGAGATGTTTACAGTGTCAAAGACTTGCTTTATGCACTTATGCTTATTTCAGGCAATGATGCTTCAGTTGCTATTGCAGAAAGAGTGGGTGGCTCAACGAGCGAATTTATCACAATGATGAATGATCTCTCGAAAAAGATTGGTGTGAAAAACACTCATTTTGCAAACACTCACGGGCTTGATGCTGATGGACATTACACAACAGCTTATGATCTTGGTGTGATAACCGCTTATGCACTTGAAAATCCTGTTTTTAGAGAAATTGTTTCGACAAAAAATATGAGAATTGTAAACAAAAAAGATGACACAAACAGATATTTGAAAAACAAAAACAAATTGCTTTTCACCTTGGAAAATTGTGTTGGAGTGAAGACGGGTTTTACTGATGATGCTGGCAGATGTCTTGTTTCGGCTGTTGAGAAAGATGATATGAGACTTGTTTGTGTTGTGCTTAACTGTGGACCTATGTTTGAAGAAAGTGCTTCTCTTTTGAAGGAATGTGTAAGTAAATATAAAATGTATAACATTTCTGATTTTTATGAATATGACAAAACTATCACTGTCGAAAAGGGAGCAAAAAAATCTGCAAAAATTGGGACAAAAGGGGAATTTCTTTATCCTTTGACTGAAAATGAAATAAAAAATCTCAAGTTTGTTTATGATTATCAAAAAACTGTTTATGCTCCACTTAAAAACGGCAGTGAAGTAGGTCAAATTGAAACATTTTTGGGCAATAACTTGCTATTTTCTGAAAAAATCTATACAATAGAAGATATAAAACCAAAGTCGGTGCTTCAAAGAATGAAAGATTTTTTCAAGAATTGGTAAAATTTTCCTCTTTGTTGCATACAAAGAGGATTTTTTATGAGATTAAACAAGTTTTTGAGCAGTTGTGGTGTTGCTTCAAGAAGAAAATGTGAAGAAATTATTTTATCTGGCAGAGTTTGTGTGAATGACAAAGTTGTT
>CAMOEU010000042.1 GCA_946612575.1 uncultured Clostridia bacterium | reverse complement strand
TAATTAAAAATTTAATATATTTTCTTTTTGAAACTCATTTTCTTTATATACAAACATATTTGAACCACAGCTAGGAGAATAGTTATAAATACCAAAAAAACAATTATACAAATGCTAAAAGCATTCCATGTATCATCATATTTATTCATCAAAATGACACAAGGCAAGAACGTGAACCAACAAAAGACAACAAAAAACCAACAAAAAGCCCACATAAATAAACAACCTCTCTTTTGTAAACAATATATCTTATGTTTCATATTACAACTAAGCAAATAAAAAGTCAAATAAAGAAAATTAATCTCTTAATTATACCTTATGAGGATAACATATCTTAATCTTACTCTTTTCAATAAAAGAAAAAGGGTAATATTCTGTTAAAGTCTAACATGGTTGTAAAAAACACTAATATCGCAGTTTTTTTGATTACGAAGACAAAAAATAAAAAAATTTTCTATTACTATGTAATAGGAATTTGGGACTTAAAAAGTATACTCTTGAAAACTCTTTTGACCCCAAACACAGTCCTATATAAACCACAGTTTTCCGATTGTTTAGCCAAACAAAAAAGACCTGGCAATTTGCTAGGTCTTTTTTATTTTAACTATTTTTCAAGTCCTTGCTCTTTTGCAACCAAAGCGATAAGCTCTTTTGCATAGTTGAGTCTTCTATTGTTTTTGATTCTATACAAGCATGGGGTTGAAGCATATTTCTTTGATTCGACTTTTTCAACTTTATACTTGCTATTTAGTTTTTCAGTTTCTAGGTCATAATAAACACAAAGTGTTTTGCCCTTCACTGCAAACTTGACAAGTGTTGTTCTGCCGGCAGAAACATATTCAAATCCGCTGCCCATTGTCGCTTTTGTACCATTATAGCCAAGAATTTCGTTTTTAAGCTCGTTATAACCATTTCTTAAGTCATCGCTTAGGTCGTTAAGTTTTTCTTCAAAAGAACGGCCTTTAATCGAGCCAAATCTGTTTCCGGAATCAATTTTTGTGTCAACATCCTGTTCTTCGTCTGTTGGCTCACCATTTTCAAGTGCTGCCAAAGCTTCTTCTTTTGTGTCATAAATTCTGTTTTCAGGACGAGTTGTTTTCTTAAGTCCAGCTGTGATAACTTTTCTACCTTCAGGAACAATTTTCTTACATACATAAGCTCTTACAACTTTTCCATCTTTAATAATCCATTTGTTTTTCTTAAACATTGCAATCAAATAGAGAATTGTAAGGATAATTAAGCAAAGCCCCAAGAAACCAAAGATTGTTGCACAGCTTACAGTCACATTGAAATCAAAAACAAGTTTGTCATACTTTTCTTCTGATTCTGTCAAAGTTTCTACATTTGCAATCTCTGATTTTTCTTCTTCAGTTAAATCGTCGAAATATTCTCTTGCATCATCAATAAGTGCTTTTGACTCTTTTGTTCTTTCAACATTTCCGATTTCTTCAATCTTTTGTGTGACAACTTCAATTCTCGCTGTGCTAAGTGCTGTTTGCAACTGTTCAATTTGTTCTGCAATTTGTCCACTTGTCACATTTGCTTTATCAATAAAGCTTTCTTGAGAAACTGTTCTTTCTGCCATCATATCTGCATCGGCATCTGCATATCCTTCTGCAATTTTTTCATGATATGCATCAACTTTTGCAATAAGTGCAACAAGTGCTTCTTTATCAACTTGTGCGATTGTCACTGTAAAACTATCTTCTTCAATTGGATTGTAATTTGAATTTCCAAGTGCTTTATAATAAACTGTATATTCTGTCGCAAAAACACCTTGTGGAAGAGTTGTTGAATAGTCTGTTATGTATGATTGTTCTGTATCTGGATCTGTGTATTCAATTCTATAAACAATGTTTCCAGCATCACTATATTTAAGCGATGCAGCTGAAACAAGTGTCAATGGTTCGTTGTTGTAAATAAGTCCTTCAATTGCTTCTGGAAGAGCTTCATATTCTGCATTTGTTTTTGAAATAACAACTGTTTCACTTCCACGATATGTTGTCCAACCAGCTTTTGTCACTTCAAAATAAACTGTATAAACACCTACATTTTTGTATGTTGGAGCAGATGTCAAGTTGTATGTACCTGCGGTTGTGCCATACATAACTGTTGCATCTGTTGGATTTGTTGGAGTCACTGTTATTGTGTGAAAATCTCTGTCATATTCAGCATTATATCCATCGAATGCAACAACCATGTTTTGTGTGTAATATGCATAAAGAGTTGGTGCACTATCTTTATCCCATGCTTTGCACCCATGTCCGGCATTATCTATATATTTGTTTCCACCAACAACAGAACTTCCTGCTGCATTTTCCTCATCATAATATCCAACAAAAGTATATCCATCAAGTGTTGGAACAGACACATTTGGCAAAACTTCATCATATGTTGCTGTAACTCCAGCATCTCCACCTTGAGCTTCACCATTATTAAATGTGAGGTCATAAGTTTTTGCTGTCCAGTTTGCTGTAACAGTGAAATCACCATAAGTGTTTGCATTGATTGTAAGTGTTGTTTTATTACTAATTGAAACACCACTCTTTGTGGTTGTCCAACCAGTAAATGTATAGCCTGTTCTAGTAGGTGTTGCAAGTGTTATGTTTTGTGCTGTTGCAGTATTAGAATTATTGTTTGTTTTGTATGTAATACTTGCAGGACTAACTTCACCATCGTTTGCATTATATGTTATTGTATATTGATTTGCTGTCCAGTTTGCTGTGTATGTTCTGTTTCCAATAGAACCTTTTGCAACACTAACATTTTTGTTTGTATCACCAGAAAGTCCAGTTCCACTCCAACCTTTAAATGTATAACCATCTCTTGTTGGATTTGAAATTGTAAATGTGTTGCTTGTCACATTGTATGAACTTGGATGTGTAGTTCCATGTGCTCCACCATTCAAGTTATAACTAATTGTGTAGGTTGCCAAATCTGCAGATTTTGTTCCAAAATTGCTTGAACCTGCAGATACAGAACCAACACGATATTTTGCACCTTCTGTGTTTGCTGTTCCACCAACAAGTGTCCAACCGCTTGGTGCATTGTAACCTTTTGCAAGTTCAGCAAATCCATATACTGTTGCACCATCATCAAATTCTGTTCCACTTGCACTACCACTTGTTGCATTGTTTGTGGTTGAAAGATAAACAGATTTAACACCAGTTCCAGCATCGATTGTTACAGGAGTAGTGGTTTCTTCTGCATATATTGTTATAGATTTTATGTTAAACACTGCATCTGTCATACCTACGTTATCGTTATTGCCCACACGAAATTTCATTACTCCATTATCTTCTCGACCATCGCGTTGTGTATATGTAGTTACATTGTCACCGCTTGATTTCTTTGAATAACTATTAGTGTCTTCACCATTAAAATATAGCTGGTTATACTTCATATTACCTGATTCCGTTCGTGCGCTTACAACGACCTTCGTTATTTTTATACCGTTAGGATTACTCCATCTAACAATAAACAAAGATTCTGGATTTGAAGCCGGCAAAGAAACTGCGTTTACATAATCATTTAAAGTTAAATCCCAATCATACTTAACTGTTGTTGAACCTGTCAGTTCCCAACTCCAAAGTCCAGATGAACCATTTGAGTTGAGAGTATTAGATGCTCTCAAGGTAGCAACCACACGCTCTGTTGCTGCATAAGCTGTCATTGTGTTTGCTGGCATACCCAAAAATGCAAAACCTGCCATAAAGACAAAAGCTATTGCAAGCAAGCCAGTAATCAGCCAACTTTTTCTTTTTGTTTTTTCCATATTCCCCTCTCCTTTATTTATACAACTAGTATATCATACCTAAACCAACTTAACCTAACAAATTTCAACTTTTTATTATTATAAAAAACTACCAAAAAATTTCGGTAGTTTCAATTTGTTCAAGAGATTCGCAAACTTCAAGCCCAGCAAGTGGAATGTCAATATAAATTGTGTTTGAAACTCGACATCCCGCAATTGCATTTGTAGCATCATCACCTTTGAGACAATACACACTTTGTGCATCCAAAAAAACTTTTGAGAATGGGAAAGTTCTCCCAAAAGTCAGTCCAACAGCAAGACCTGTGATAAAATTAGTCTCAGTAGAAAACCCACTTGACAAAGTGCAAGTTGTGAAACAGTTTTTCAAATAACCATAAATTTCGCTAAAACCGGTCTCTGAGTTTGCGACTTCAACACCACAAATCAAGCCAACAAGTCCGCCTGAAAAAGCAAAAACATCATTCTCTTGTTTTTCAATTTCAATATTTCCAGAAGCTCCACACTCTTCAATCCCTGCATTGATTGTCTCACTAGCAACAACTTGAGCACAAATTCCACCAACATAAACACCACTATCAAAACTTGAAACAAAAATGTCTGCATCATTTTTTGAATGGAAAATTTCTTTATAATTTATTGCACAGATTCCACCAACATTGATTTGAGAGTTTTCATTTTCTTCAACCGCATCAGCCACATTCAAAATTCCAAAATTAAAACAGTTTTCGATTTTACCATAGTTTGTCAAAACTATTCCTGCGACATTTGGTGACCAATCTTTCGCTGAAACTCTTTGCGATAGATTTGCATTGTTTTCACAATTTGAAACAACACCACTTTCGCTGTTTTTTGAAACAAAACCGGAAATGTCAACATCAACCGCATCGACATCACTTTCGACAACTTTACAGTTTTCAATTGTTCCTGCATTTTCATAAACAAAACCTGCAAAATAAGAATCATTTCCAGAATTTGAAGAGATTTCTATATCAAATTTTGCAGTCGAATTTGTTATTTTCCCACTATTTTTAACAGAAAAACCGCAAAAAACTGCATCCGGAAGCGAAAATTTAACTTTTGAGTTGCAAATCAAATCAACATTTTCAATTGTTCCTTCATTTGTTTGTGCAACAATTGCCGTGTTTTTTGAAGGTGAAATTTCTTCCACTTCAAGCACTATTGTTGCATTTTTAATTGTTCCACTAAGTTTCTCAAAAAGAGCATTTTCACTTTTCACAATAATTTTGTGATTGTTTGCATTAAGAGTTCCTACAAAATTTTCAATTGTGTTTCCGTCAACTGTAATATCATTATTCAAATTCAAAACTGCACTTTTTCCTGATGCTGAAACTAAGTCATTATATGAATAAATTTGTTTTGGGAAAAGAGCTGTACCAAGTCCAACAAAACAAGCAAACAAGAAAAACAAACAGACAAGCACTGCAACTGACAAAACAGAAACACCTGTAATTTTTGCATTTCTCAAACTTTTTGGACTTGCAGAAATTTTAATGTTTTTTGCACCAACAACTGCTTTCTGTCCATTCAAATAATATATGTTTTCAATCTTTTTTTGCGAAACATTTTTTGTTTCGTGTTTTTTGTATGCGGTTTTAACCTTTCCATCCTTGTGTAAAATGGCAAGCATCTCAAGTGGCATAACAAAATCATTTTTGCCCGCATAAATCCTTATGCTCTTTCCACTTTCTTGCCTAAATTTTTTGTAGATTTCAAAAGGTTCACTCAAAACAACAAGTTCATTTTCTTCCCACAATTTCTCTTCAAACATTTTCAATATTTTCTTACTTTCAAAAAGGTAAAGTGTGGAAAGAAGAGGGAATCTTCCAAAAGATGATTTCAAAAGAGTTTCATCTTTCTCAACAAGCACACAAAAAGAAGTCAAATCATCAAATTTGACTGCATCAAAAAATTGCATTTCTTCCTTTTGTGTCATACTTGCCCCTTACTTTTTTGTTTTAACTTTTCTATCTTTTGCCCATTTGTCAAGAATATCAAAAATATATTGTTCGTTCACATCCTGTTTTTCAATCAAATTTTTCAAAAGCAAATTTGATTCAGAATAAGCTTCAATCAATTTGTCTATGCCTGATTTTTCTTGCAAAAGCACCTCGTAAACACTTTCGTTTTTATCTTTGATTGTTTCAATTTTTTCATTGTTGTCACTGAGTGCAACCGCAATATCCTTGTTTATATAATCACTAACTTTTTGCACACTGACATTATAGTTTTCCAAATTCTTTTCAAGCTGTTTAACATCATAAACTTTACTTTTCTTTTCGATGATATCATTAAGTTTTTCAATTTGTGTCGTCGCTTTTTCTTCAATTTGGTCAATTTTTTCTATCTTGTCGCCTATTTTTGAAAGTGCAGCAGTAAGTCTTTCCATTTGAGAAACAAAGCCATCTGTCTTCTGCTTAAAAATCTCAAATTGAGCAGTTAGATTCTTTGATTTTTCAAATTGATTTGAAAGTTCCTTAACAATTCCATCAAGTTTTGCTTGCATATTTCCATCAAGCGAACGATTTAGTTTTTGCACTTCTTCTCTCATTTGATTGTATGTCTGTGCAAAATCGCTCAAATTTTGAGAAATTGGAGTAAAGAGATTTCTATACTCAACAAATGCTTCAATAAGTGCCTGAATTTCCTTTTCATTATCCATTTTTATTCCCCCTAAAATTTTTTAATTTTTCTTTTGTATCTTTTTGTTCTTGTTTAAGAAATTCAAGATCATTTCTTAAAATTTCCAAAATAAACTGTCTTGCAATGTCGTTTTCTTTGACATCATTAAAATATTTCACAATTTCATAACTAAGATTTGTTTGG
>CAMOEU010000041.1 GCA_946612575.1 uncultured Clostridia bacterium | reverse complement strand
CTTTCCCTTGATGGCTCAATCAAAAAGGTAAGGGGTGTTTTGCCTATTCTGATTAGTGCAAGAAAAGAAGGCTACACAAAATTTATTATTCCAAAAGACAATGCAGAAGAAGCCAGTTTCATCTCAGGAATGGAGATTTATGCTCTTTCAAGTTTGAAAGAAGTAGTTGAGTTTTTGAATTGTCAAAACAAAACTGCAATAAATCCAGTCCAAACAAAATCATTCGATGAAGTTTCACTTGATGACACAAAGAAACTTGATTTTGAAAATGTCAAAGGGCAGGCTGTCGCAAAAAGAGCTCTTGAAATTGCTGCAGCAGGTGGGCATAATGTTTTGATGATTGGTCCACCAGGAAGTGGAAAAAGTATGCTTGCAAAGTGTTTTTCTGGCATCTTGCCTGACTTGACATTTGAAGAAGCTTTGGAAGTGACAAAAATTCATTCTGTGGCAGGCGAACTTGACTTAAAAAAAGGTATTATTTGTCAAAGGCCTTTCCGCACTCCACATCACACCGCATCAGCAATAAGCCTTACAGGTGGCGGAATTCACAGCAAGCCAGGAGAAATCAGTTTGGCACACAATGGAGTGCTTTTCCTAGATGAATTTCCTGAATATTCAAGAAGTTTGATAGAAACACTAAGACAGCCACTTGAAGATGGCTACATCACTGTTGCTAGGGCAAATCAAACTGTCACATATCCGGCAAGTTTCACTCTTATTGCAAGTATGAATCCTTGTCCTTGCGGAAATTATGGTTCAAAAACAAAGGAATGTAAGTGCTCTCCAGCACAGATTCATAAATATTTATCAAAGATTTCTGGCCCAATTATGGACAGAATTGATATTCATGTTGAAGTTGACAACATTGCCTATGCTGACCTATATAAAGACAAAAAGGAAGAGAGTTCTTGTGAAATAAAAAAGAGAGTTGATAAGGCAAGAAAAATCCAACTTGAAAGATTTAAGGGGTCAAAGACTTATTCAAATGCAAAGATGACAGTCCCACAAACTAAGAAGTTTTGTCAGCTTTCACCAGAGTGCCAAAAAATTATGGAAATGGCTTTTGAAAACCTTAAATTGTCAGCAAGAGCACATGACAGAATTTTGAGAGTTGCAAGAACAATCGCAGATATTGATGGAGAAGAATGCATACTACCACAACATATTGCGGAAGCAATCTCATATAGAGGACTTGATAGAAAATATTGGAGTGTATAATGAACGATAGAGACAAAGTCTTGGTTTATTTGTCTAGGCTTGAAATATCAAACAAAAAGATGGAAAATATTTTGGAAAAGGTCAAAGATTTTTCTTTCTCATCCATTTTTAAAGATAATAATTTTGTTGAAATCTTGTCTAAAGACGAATATCACAGATTTTTAACTGAATTTGATGCAACTGAATTTGAAAACAGTTTGCTTAATATGCAAAATGCCGGCATAAAGATTTTGACGATATTTTCTAGTGAATATCCAAAAAATCTTATCAATTTGCCAGACAGACCAGTTGTTTTGTATGCAAAAGGAGACTTGTCACTTCTTGACAAGCCTTGCATCGCTGTTGTGGGGACAAGGTCTCCAAGCAGTTATGGAAAAGTTATCACTGAAAAACTTGTTGGCGAAATTGCTAGTGCGGGTTTTGTTGTTGTGAGTGGGCTTTGCTATGGTGTTGATGAGATTGCTCACAGAAAGACCTTGGAAGTTGGTGGAAAGACAATTGCTGTTGTTGGCAGTGGATTTAACAACATTTATCCATCGACAAACACCGCTCTTTCAAAAGAAATAGAAAAATATGGGTTGTTGCTTTCTGAATACACACCATCTTTTGTGGCAAAGAGATACACATTTCCGCTTAGAAATCGCATTGTTGCAGGGCTAAGCAAGGGTGTGCTTATCACTGAAGCTGCACTAAAGAGTGGCACAGTTCACACAAAGGAATATGCTCTTGAATATGGAAAGGATGTTTTTGCAGTGCCTGGAAACATAAACAATCCAAAAAGCGAACTTCCAAATCATCTTATCAAAACAGCACAAGCGGAATGTGTGACTTGTGGCGATGATGTGATTGAATTTTATGGAATGAAAAAAGTTGCTGCAAAAAACAAGGCAATAAATCTCTCATTTGATGAAAAAACAATTTTAGATTTGCTTGCAAATGGAGAAAAAGATTTTGAGTATTTAGTGCAAAAATCACAAATTCCTGTTGGTATTTTAAACAGTTGTTTGACAACTTTGGAAATTCGTGGTTTAATAAGAAGGTTGCCAGCGGGAGTTTTCGCGGCATTATAAAAATTAAGGAGTAAATTTTGAAACTTGTAATTATCGAAGCCCCAGCAAAGAGGGACACATTAAAAAAATATTTAGGCGAAGGGTTTGAAGTTTTTGCAACAAAAGGTCACATCAGAGATCTACCTGCAAAAAGCTTTTCAATTGATTTAAACAACAACTATGAGCCTCACTATGAAATAAATCCTGACAAAAAGGAACTTATATCACAACTTAAGGCAAAAGCATCAAAGGCTGATGAAGTTTTGATTGCAACTGACCCGGATAGAGAAGGGGAAGCAATTTCTTGGCATGTTGCTTATGTTTTGGGATTAAATCCACAAACTAAATGCCGTATTCAATTTAACGAAATTTCAAAGAAAGCCGTTTTGAAAGCTCTTGAGGAGCCTAGAGAAATTGATCTCAATCTTGTCAATGCCCAACAAGCTCGTCGTATTATGGACAGAATTGTGGGATACAAACTTTCACCAATCATTTCAAAGAAGATTGCTCCAAAGCTTTCTGCGGGAAGAGTTCAGTCTGTTGCTCTCAAACTTGTTGTTGACAGAGAAATTGAGATTGAAAACTTCAAGCCAGAAGAATATTGGAATGTGTCTGCAAATCATGAAAAGGGCAAAATAAAGTTTAAGTCAAACTTGACAAATTATAAAGGTAAAAAGATTAAACTTTCAAACAAGCAAGAAGTTGACAAGGTGCTTGCTGACATAAACGGAAAGGATTTTGTTGTTGAAAACATAAAGAAAACAACATCAAAATCTCATGCTCCAGCACCATTCACAACCAGCACTATGCAACAAGATGCCGGAAACAAGCTCGGCATGAGCCTTAAGAGAATCACATCTTGTGCTCAAGAATTGTATGAAGGTGTTGAAGTTAAGGGTGAAGGTAAGATTGCTCTTATCACATATATCAGAACTGACTCCACAAGAGTTTCTGTTGATGCTCAAAATGCTTGCAGAGAGTTTGTTGCAAACAAGTATGGCAAGGAATTTGTTCCTGCAAAACCAAACATTTATGCAACAAAAGAAAGTGCACAAGATGCTCACGAAGCGATCAGACCTATTTCGCTTCAAATTACACCAGAAATGGTGAAAGATTCGCTTAACAAGGACAATTATAGACTTTACAAACTTATCTACGAAAGATTTATGGCAAGTCAAATGACTGAAGCTGTATATTCGAATGTAAACATCTCAATGAAAGTGGATGATTACACATTTAAGGCAACAGGAAAAACACTTGAATTTGCCGGATTTACTGCGGTTTATAAAGAATATACTGAAGACGACAAAGACAAGGAAGAAAAATTGCCAAAACTTGAAGAAAACGAAACAGTCAAAGTTTTGGATATCAAGACCGAACAAAAATTTACAAAGCCACCAGCAAGATACACTGAAACAAGTCTTGTTAAGGCTATGGAAGAAAAGGGAATTGGTCGTCCTGCAACATATGCTGCGACAATCACAATTTTGACAGCAAGAGCATATTGCTCAAAAGATGGAAGATATCTTGTTCCTACAGAACTTGGAAGACACATAACTGAATATCTTGACAAATTTTTCCATGGTGTTATCAATGTCAAATTTACCGCTTATATGGAAAAAAGACTTGATGATATTGCAGAAAACAAGGATGATTGGCATGAAGTTGTTGACAATTTCTGGAATGGCTTTAAAGGACTTTTGCAAAATGCTGATGCAAGCAGTGTGACAATGAAAGCTGAGCCTATTGAAACAGATGAAATCTGCGAGAAATGTGGTCATAAGATGCTTTTAAGAGAAGGAAGATATGGAAAGTTTTTGGGATGTTCAAACTTCCCTAAATGCAAAAATATCAAGCCATATGGAGCAGAAGAGAAGAAAGCTGTTGGGAAATGCCCAAATTGTGGGAAAAATGTGCTTGCACTCAAGACAAAAAAAGGAAAAACATTCTATGCTTGTGAAGATAGGGAAGGATGCAATTTTATGAGTTGGGATATTCCAACTGGAGAAAAATGTCCAAATTGCAAAAACTATCTTGTGAAGAAGGGTAAGATAATCAAATGTAGTTCTTGTGATTATAAACAAGAAATTTAATTAAGGAGAAATTCTATGAATTTAACACCAAAACAAATTGTAAACGAACTTGACAAATATATTGTTGGACAAGCAAATGCCAAAAGGGCGGTTGCGGTTGCACTTAGAAACAGATACAGAAGGTCAAAACTTCCTGTTGAGATTCGTGATGAAATCACTCCAAAAAACATTATTATGAGTGGTCCAACTGGTGTTGGTAAGACAGAAATTGCAAGAAGACTTGCAAAACTTGTTGGTGCACCATTTGTTAAGGTTGAGGCTACAAAATACACAGAAGTTGGCTATGTCGGCAGAGATGTAGAGAGCATGGTCAGAGATTTGGTTGAAGTTTCTGTGAGAATGGTTAAGGACAAAAAGAAGAAAGAAGTTGAAAACAAGGTTATGCCTATTGTTGAGGAAAAACTTGTTGAGGCTTTGTATCAAAACAGAAGAGTGACAGAAGTTGAAGTTGACAGAACAAAGCTTTTAAACGATCTTAGAGCATATAAGCTTGAAGACGAAACAGTGGAAGTTTCTGTCATTGAAAGTCCAAAACCAATTATGGCACTTGGTGGAAGTGAAATAAACCTTGGCTCTATGTTTGAAGGACTTACTCCACAAAGACACAAAAAGAAGAAGATGACTGTCAAACATGCAAGAGAAAACCTTTTACAAGAAGAAGTTGACAAGATTATTGATATGGACAATGTCAATGAAGAAGCAATCACTTTGGCAGAAGAACAAGGAATCATCTTTATTGATGAAATTGACAAAATCATCGGCAAAAGCAAGGCGACAAGCAGTGCTGATGTTTCAAGAGAAGGTGTTCAAAGAGATATTTTGCCTATCGTTGAAGGAAGCACAGTGCCAACAAAATATGGCAATGTGAAGACAGACTTTATCTTGTTTGTTGCAGCAGGTGCATTCCATGTTGCAAATATGGAAGATATGATTCCAGAACTTCAAGGAAGATTCCCAATTCGTGTCAAACTCGACAGCCTTACAAAAGAAGATTTCAAAAAGATTTTAAGCACACCAAAAAATGCTGTGACTGTTCAATATTCTCATCTTTTGAAGGTGGACAATATAAACTTGGTGTTTAAGGATGATGCTCTTGATGAAATCGCTGATATGGCTGAAAAACAAAATAGAGATGATGAAGACTTGGGGGCAAGAAGACTTCACACAATTATGGAAAGTTTGCTTGAAGATGTTTCGTTCAATGCGACAGGCGAACATCCACTTTTGGATATTGTGATTGATAGAAACTATGTTGTCAATGTGTTTAAAAACAAATCAAGTCAAATTGAAAACAAAAAACCAAAGTTTGGGTTTTCAGTATAAATTGTGTAGTATTCAATAAACTTATTGCATAACAGTACAAGATATTGTGTTAAGGTTTTGTTTATGTGGAATGAGAGAACAGAAATTTTAATCGGTAAAGATGGGGTGAAGACTCTGGAAAACAGCACCGTTGCCATAATTGGTGTTGGCGGTGTTGGTGGTTATGTATGCACAATGCTTGCAAGAGCTGGAGTTGGAAACATAATTATTGTAGATTTTGATAAGGTTGATGAAACAAACATAAACAGACAAATCGTTGCGAATGTTGAAACTGTTGGAAAAGAAAAGGTTTTTGTTTTGAAGGATATGATTGAAAAAATCAATCCAAAATGCAAAATAACCGCAATTTGTGAGAGATTTTCGGCAGAAAATGCTGAAAGAATCTTAAAAACACAACACATAGATTATGTTGTTGATGCGATTGACAGCACAAAAGATAAAATCGATTTAATTTGTTATTGCAAAGAAAATGATATCAAAATTGTATCTTCAATGGGTGCTGGAAACAGATTTGGCATTCCGCAAGTTGAGATTATGGATATCTATAAAACGGCAAATGATGGTCTTGCAAAAACTATTCGCAAAAACCTTCGTGAAAGAAGAGTAAAAAATCTTGATGTAGCAATTGCAAAAGAAATTCCATTGAAAATTGACAGAAAAACACAGTCTGTGGGAAGTATTTCATATTATCCAGCCATTTTTGGTTGTGTTTTATCTAGTTTTGTGATAAATAAATTATTAGAAAAATAAGGGGGAATTTATGGAAATTATTGACGAAAAGAATTTTAACGAAAAAATTTCAAAAGGTGTGGTTTTGGTTGATTTCTTTGCAACTTGGTGCGGACCTTGCAGAATGATGGCTCCAGTTTTGGAAAATGTCAAAGCAGAACTTGGAGATAAAGTTGAAATTTACAAGGTAGATGTTGATGAAAGCGAAGATCTTGCAAGAGAATATGG
>CAMOEU010000040.1 GCA_946612575.1 uncultured Clostridia bacterium | reverse complement strand
ACGGAAACTTCTTCAATTGAATTTTCGGCAGAACTAAATGCTTTCAAGTTTTTGCTTACAACTTCATTTCCTTTTTTCTTAAATGTTTTTTGAATATATTTTTTGATTTCTTCTTTTGCGACAGAAAAATCAATTATGCCAAGGATTTTGAAAAGTGCTGTTTGCATAATAATGTTGATTTTGTTTCCAAGCCCTGCATTTGATGCAATTTTTTGGGCATCCAAAACAAAAAGTTTTGCATTTTTTTGTTTAAGAGTCTGTTTGTAAACATCTGGCAAAACTTTATCTATCTCATCTGCAGTGAAAATGGAATTTATAAGCACAACAGAATTTTCTTTCAAGTTTTCAAGACAGTTGTATCTATGAACAAATGAGAAATTGCTTATCATAACAACATCTGCATCTGTCACAAGATATTCGCTTTTGATTGGCTTGTCAGAAACACGAATGTGTGATTTTGTCATACTTCCGCTTTTTTTGCTGTCATATTCAAAATAGCCCTGAACATTTTTGTCAAGAGTGTTTCCAAGGATTTTTATTGTGCTTTTGCTTGCAGAAACTGTGCCATCAGAGCCAAGACCATAAAGAAGCATATCAAAAGACTTTGATGAAGTTTTATAGTTTTCGATTTGAAGCGAACTTGACAAAACATCATCTTCAATTCCAACTGTGAAATCATCCTTCATTTTCTCAAAATTTTTGACAACAGCATTTGCCATAGCAGGGGAGAACTCTTTTCCGCCAAGCCCATATCTTCCGCCAACAATTTCAAAATTTGTATTTTTGCAAGCAGAAACAACATCAAGATATAAAGGTTCTCTTGCACCACATTCTTTTGTGCGGTCAAGAACGATTATCTTTTTTGTGTTTTTTGGAAGTGTCTTCAAAAACTTTTCTCTGTCAAATGGACGATAGAGATGAACGGACAAAATCCCAACGGTTTTGTTTTTCTCATTTTCAATATACTCTTCAAGAGTTTCATTTGCAGAGCCCATGCAAACAATGACATTTTCTGCATTTTTGTTTCCAAAAAATTCGTATGCCGAATATTTTCTTCCTGTTTCTTTTTCAAAATCAGCAAATATTTTCTCAAGTGTTTCTTCAACATCAAGATAGTCTTTTGATGAAGCTTCTCTGTTTTGGAAAAAGACATCTGGGTTTTGTGCAGTGCCTTTTTGATATGGGTGATCAGAAGACAGTCTTTCTGCTCTAAATTTTGCAATTTCTGCTTCCGGAAGCAGTTTTTTGATTGTTTTTTCATCAATAATCTCTATTTTTTGCATTTCGTGAGATGTTCTGAAACCATCAAAAAAGTGCAAAACAGGCAAACTTACTTTGTGTGCAAGAATGAAAGAGATAAGTGCAAAATCGTGTGCTTGTTGGACGGAGTTTGAGCAAAGCAAAACACATCCTGTTTGTCTTGCAGCCATAACATCACCATGGTCACAAAAAATTGAAAGTGAGTGTGAAGCAATTGCTCTTGAAGCGATATGAATTGCACATGGCAAGTGTTCACCAGCAAGTTTGTATAGATTTGGAATCATCAAAAGAAGTCCTTGACTTGAGGTGAAAGTTGTCGAGAGTGCACCACTTGAAAGGCTGCCGTGCAAAGTCCCAGCAACACCAGCTTCGGATTGCATTTCAACAATTGTTGGGATTTTTCCAAAAAGATTTGTCGTGTTTTGACTTGCCATTGAGTCACAATATTCTGCCATAGGTGATGATGGTGTGATTGGATAAATTGGCACAACTTCTGACAGTTTGTAAGCAATCATAGCAACGGCGGTGTTTCCGTCAACAACTTTTTTCATAAAAAACTCCTATAAATTTATATTTAAGTTTATAATTTTTTTATGAATTAAGTCAAGTTTATTTGCTCTTTTAAAGTGTTTTAAGATAAAATAATGCTATGAAAAATGTCAAACTTACAATTGAGTATAACGGAAGCAAATTTTCAGGCTGGCAAAAGCAAGATGGTCAAAGGACTGTCCAAGGCGAGATTGAAAATGCTTTTTTTGTGCTTACAGGACAAAATCTTTCTGTGGAAGCAAGTGGCAGAACAGACAAGGGTGTGCATGCATACGGACAAATTGCTTCGGTGAAGTTTGATTGCAAAATACCGCTCAAAAATCTCAAGTATGCACTAAACAATTTGTTGCCAGCGGATGTTAGGGTGACAAAAGTTGAATTTGCGAACGATGACTTTCATGCAAGATTTTCTGCCAAGAGAAAAACATATGAATATGTTGTGAAAGTCGGCGGACAACCATCTGCAATTGATTGTGATTTGGTCGGATTTTATCAATATGATGTTGATAAAACCAAAATTGATGAGTGCATCAAAATTCTTGAAGGAAAACACAACTTTAAAGGTTTTTGCTCAACAAACACACAGGTGACAAATTTTGAAAGAGAAATTTATTTCATAAAATATCATAAGAGTGGAAAAATCTTCAAATTTTCTGTTTGTGGAAATGGATTCTTGTATAATATGGTAAGAATTATTGTGGGTACACTTCTGGATGTGGGAAGTGGAAAAATCTCGATTGAAGATGTTAAAAAAGCACTCAAAACTGGAGACCGTTCTTATTCAGGAAAAACAATGGAACCAAATGGACTTTATCTAAAGAAAGTGGAATATGAAAAAACGACCAAATAGGTCGTTTTTTTGAATGCGGATGCAATTTTTTGCTATTTTCCAAGGTTTTTGTAGAGCAAATTGATGTAATATGTTTGTTCGGAAATTGTTATTTCAAATTGAACTATATAAACACCATTTTCATATGTGACTTTGTATGAATAGCCTGTTTCTTCAACTTTTTCACTTGTATTTTTGTATGACAAATATGCAATCATTGTTGGAGAAGCTCTTAAAGTCCCGATTTGAAGAACTGGTTTGATTTTTACTTGATAGTTTTGTCCATATTCAAGTTTGAACACATTGTTTGTTTGGGCGATGATCTCAACATTTTCTTTTATGTCAATTGCATCTGTTTCGTAAATTTCTGAAGTGACTGACTTTCCTTGACTGATTGACATACTTGCTTGCATAAGCACAGGTTTTAAGCTTTCGCTTTCAGGAGCAGAGTCTTCAGTTTTTGAAATATACCAAGAAGAAAGTTTTGCATATTGCATTTCAGGGTCTTCAAAAACTGCTGTATAATTTCCTTTTGTCGCACTTGTGCATTTGAATGTCAATGTGCTTGTTTTTGTTTTGTCACTTTCTGTGGTGTTTGAAATGGAATATGTTTCTCCATTTTCAAGCAAAGTTTGTTCTTCAAAAATCCAGCCAACAAAACTTGAGCCCGAAAAGGCGGTTGCGGTGAGAGTGATTTCGCTTCCTTCACTATATGTGCCTTGACCTTCAACAATGCCAAAGTTTATATCGCTTGAAGAAGCACTTATTTTGTGAGTCTCGCTCGTTCCACACCCAAAGAATGCAAGGACGGGAAGGATGAAGACTGCCAGCATCAAAAAAGATAATTTTTTCTTCATAATTTTATAATGTTCCTTTCGTGATTTATTATCTAAAAAAAACAGTCAAAAGTCAAACAAAATCAAACAATTGATTGTTAAAAGATTTTTGAGTATTTTTAAAATGCTTGCATAAAATACTTTGGAAAGGAGATTTTATGTGGGAATTTTCCATTTCGGTTGGCTCAGACGAAAAAGAGATTGCAAAGTTTGTCTATCAAACATTGAAATCTAAAACAGCCGAATTTGAAAGTGTGGTCACTTGTTTCGAGCAGGATGGGAGAATTTTTGTGCTTATTGCTTGTCCCAAAAGCGAACAGGTGAGAGTGAAAACTTTTGTTGAGCGATGTGTTTTAAAGGTTATTTGCGGCTTTTTGAAGGAAAGATTTTTGGATGAAAAATTGATTTTGCCGACAGAAGAGAGTATAAGCAAAACCGCATTCAAAAAAGCACTTATTTCATTTGATAAGGAGACAGATTTTTATCTTGTCAGCAAAAACCTTGACTTGAATAAAAATCTGTATATTGACTCTTTTTATAATTTCAAATTGAAATCGCTCAAAAACAAGTGGGAAGAGCTTGTTTTGCTGGCAAACGAAAACAGCGACTATCTTGTCAGTCGCGATGCATTTTTTGATCTTCTAAAGTTTTTGATTGACAATCTTGAGATCGGAAGAGAAGAAGTTGATGTCTTTGAAGATGAAACGGGTTATTCAATCTACTCTAAAGAGCCTATTTCAGACTTGGAATGTGAGAAACTCTCGAAGGAAAAACTTGTTTCTTCAATCATTGAAATTTGTCCCAAAAGAATCAATTTCTTCTGCAAAAGTGATGATACAACTGCAAATTTTTTGAGCAAGATTTTTGACCAAAGGGTCAGTGTGTGCTACAACAAAAGTGTCGAAACAATAGAAAATTTTTCTGCAATAAAATAATTTGTTTTTTTTCCTTGACAATTTTATTGATAAGGTTTAAAATATCTTTGTATTTTTAAAAAGACAAGTAGCACTCCTGTTTGTGCACAGAGAAAGGTTGGTTGGTGAAAAACCTTGACAGCAGAAGACCGTGAAACCACTTTTGATAAGGAAAATACGATAAAGAGTGGCACTTTTTTGTGCAATTAAGGTGGAAACGCGGAAATTATTTCGTCCTTAAAACAAGACAACTTGCTTTAAGGATTTTTTGTTTTTATAAAGGAGACAGATATGGAAAAGGAAAACAATATGCAATCTACACAAAGACACAGTATGGCACACATTTTGGCAAAAGCTCTTTTGCAGCTTTATCCAAACACAAAACTTACTATTGGTCCAGATATTGAAGATGGTTTTTATTATGATGTTGACAGTGACCACACATTTACTGCTGAAGATTTTGTTGCCATCGAAGAAAAGATGAAAGAGATTATTGCGAAAAACGAAGATTTTGTAAGAAAAGAAATCTCAAAAGATGAAGCACTTAAACTCTTTAAAGGAAACAAGTATAAAACAGAAATCATAAACGAGCTTCCTGCCGATGCTGTTATTTCTTTGTATTATACTGGTGACGACTTTTTCGATTTGTGCAGAGGCCCTCATGTTGAGAACACAAAATTCTTGAGAGGATTTGCATTTAAGTTTAACAGAGTTTCAGGAGCATATTGGAGAGGAAGCGAGAAAAACAAAATGCTTCAAAGAATTTATTTCTATGGATTCTCTGACAAGAAAGACTTGAAAGCTCATCTTGCTCTTATTGAAGAAGCAAAACAAAGAGATCACAGAAAACTTGCAAAAGACCTTGGAATTTTTATGATGTCTGATGTTGTTGGAAAGGGGCTTCCTATGTGGCTTCCAAATGGATTTACTTTAAGAAGAACTTTGCAAGATTATATCACAGACAAGGAAATTTATTTGGGCTACAAGCATGTTTGCACACCATCAATTGGAAGTAAGGAGTTGTATCTTACTTCTGGTCACTGGGAACACTATCAAGAAGATATGTTTCCTGCAATGATAAGAGAAAACGAAACATATGTGCTTAGACCTATGAACTGCCCACACCATATGATGATTTACAAAAACTTTATGCACTCATACAAAGACTTGCCACTCAGAATTGCAGAAATTGCAAACGATTTCCGTTTTGAAGCAAGTGGAAACTTGACAGGAATTGAAAGAGCAAGAAGTTTCACACAAAATGACTCTCACATTTTCTGTCGTCCAGACCAAATTGAAGAAGAAATCAAGGGTGTTATTGATCTTATTCTTGGTGTGTATAAAGATTTTGGGTTTGACAAATATGTTTTCAGACTTTCACTTAGAGATGTGAAAAACAAGGAAAAATATTTTGGAAACGACAAACTCTGGGAAAAGAGTGAGTCTGCTCTTAGAAAAATTTTGAAGGAAAGCGGAGCTGATTATTACGAAGCAGAAGGGGAAGCGGCTTTCTATGGACCAAAAATCGATGTGCAAGTGAAGAGTGCTATTGGTCACGACATCACACTCTCAACTGTCCAACTTGACTACCAACTTCCAGAGAAGTTTGAACTTGAATACATTGATGAAAACAGTGAAAAGGCAAGACCTGTTGTTATTCACAGAGCAATTTTGGGCTCACTTGACAGATTTATTGCTTTTGTTTTGGAAGAAACAAAGGGTGTTTTGCCACTCTGGCTTTGTCCAACACAAGTCAAGGTTTTGACTCTCACAGAAAGAAATGATGCCTATGCAAGAAAAATCTATCAGTCGCTTAAGGACAAACATATTAGAGTGGAACTTGATGACAGAAACGAAAAGATTGGATACAAAATTCGTGAAGCTTCTGCAAGCAAAATTCCATATTTGATTATTGTCGGAGATGAAGAAGAGAAAAACAACACAATTTCAATTCGTGGTCGTGGATTTGAAAACAAGAGCGGACTTGATTTTGATGAATTTGTAAAGAGACTTGAAGAAGAAATTGCAACAAAAAAGAGATAAAACACAAAATTCGACAAATTAAAACAAGAAAAAACCAAAATCGTTTGATTTTGAAAACAAAACTATGATAAGATGAAAAGGAGTAATTTTCTATGGGAATAAATGAATTGATATTGCCTATTGGTCTTTTGATATTGCTTTTGATTATGGGATTTTACTTTAAAGATAAATAAAGGAGATTTTTATATGACTAACATTGTTCAATATGTTTTGATTGGTGTTGTTGCTTTGCTTTTGATTGCAATGCCAATTGTTATGAATGCTAGAAACAAAAAGGAAACACAAAAAGTTCAGCCGCAAACACATTCACTTAACGTTGGAGACAAGATGCTCACAA
>CAMOEU010000039.1 GCA_946612575.1 uncultured Clostridia bacterium | reverse complement strand
TTTTTTTGTTTTTGTTGCCCAAATTATACCCCAATTTGCCATTTATGTCAATAGCATTTTTGAAAAAAATTCCATTTTTCCTATTATAATATGTGCGAAAACGAAAAAATTGCATCCGTATTCAATTTTTTTGTGCAAAAATTTTAAAAATTTTTTTGATTTTTTGTTAAAAAATGTTAAAAAACGGCGGTTTTTTGAAAATTTTGACATAAAAAAAGAGGCTTTTTACCCCTTTTTGATCAAATTTTATTCAACTGTCTCTTCATCAAGATAAGTTGCCATATAATCTGCAATATGTGTAAGATATGCAATAGGAAATTTTTGGAAGACAGTTTTAAGGATGTTTGGATTGTTTTTTGCTCTTTCGTCAAATGCTCCCATATGCCAATTTATTGCCATAGCTTCTTCTCTTGTAAGTTTCATAAAGCCAGAAATCATATAAACAGACTTCTCACCGTGACCGTAAGGCAAACTGTCATCCACTTTGTAATATGGTTTTTGCACCCATTGCCCATCAACCTTGACATTGCGATAATCAACTGTGTAAAAATTCACCTTGCATATATCATGCAATAGTGCAATAATTGCCACACTTTCTGGCGAAATTGTCTTTTGCCAATTTTCACCAAATTCCCCTTCAACAAGTTTCAAAAGTCTTTTATAGACATTCACACTATGCAGACAAAGCCCGCCTTCAAAGTTTGAATGAAATTTTGATGATGCTGGTGCAGTGAAAAAGTCTGTCTTTTCAAGATAGTTTAAAAGTTCTTCCGCACCGTCTCTTTCGACATTGTCATAAAATATATCCAAAAATTCTTGTTTGTTTTCTTCCAAATCGATTTCCATAATTTTCTCCTAAACCAATTCTAGCAATAAAGTATGCCAAAAATCAAATAGTATAAAGCATTTTCCACTTGCATTTGCCCGTTTTTGATGTAAAAATCAACATCTCCAAGCATTTCATATATGTTTTTGAGTTGAAGTTTTGAGAAGTTTCTTGAAAGTTCTTTTGCTTTCTTTACGGCATATTCCTTAACCCCAAGAAGCTCAGCAAGTTCTCTTTCTTCCAAATCTGAGATTGATGCAAAAAACATTCTTCTGAAGTGATTGAGCACAAGATTGAATGTCTTTGTGTCTTTATCCATAAGACTTAAAAGCGAAACAGCTTTGTCTGCATCTCTCTTTGAGAGTGCATCAGTAAGTTCGAAGACAGTAAACTCTGTTTCCTTGCAAACAATCTTCTCCACAAGTTTTTCTGTTATCTCTGTTTCATCACAAGCGGAAAGTTTTTCAATTTCGTGGCTTATCAGTGAATAATATCCACAGCAGCTTTCAATCAAGTTTCTGCAGGCACTCTCCAAAATGGTTTTTCCGTTTTTCAAAAGCTCCGCCTTTATTATCTCCTGCAAAGCAAAATCATCAAGTCTTTTGGCACTGACCTTTTCACTTATGATAAAATCAAACTTATTGAAAAAGTCAAAAATGACAAGCACGGTGCTCTCCACAGGCTTTTTGAGATAGTCTTTAAGTTTTTTCTTGAAACTGTCAGTAAGTTTTGTCACATTTTTCAAAAGCACAATTTTTTTGTCACTGCCCATTGGCAAAGTTTCGCATGTGTCAATGACCACATCACCTGAAAATGTGTCATCATCAAAAGATTGAAAATTGAATTCTTCAATCTGCACATTTGCCTTTTGTTTGATAAGTTCGAGTGCTTTGTCATAAAGCAAAATATCTTCCCCCTGCACCAAATAGCAAGGCTCAAGTTTCTTTTGCAATCTTGCCTTTAAAGTCTTCAATCTAAACACCTCCAATAATAATTTTTCCCATCAATAAAATAAGCAATATTTCCGTCTTCGTTTGAGTTTGTTGTCACATTTTCTGCATCATATTCTGCAATAACAGTGGTCTTCTTTGATATAACACTTGAAAATTCTGCCACACCTTCATAAATCACAATATCATAATCTCTTTCAGAAACAAACCTAACATCATCTTCAGTTAAACCAAAACTTGAAAAGACAAACAATTTTGTTTTGTCAAATTCCATTTCAAGACCGATAACTTTTCCTCCGACAGAAACATATGAATAATCAAACTTTCCAAGTTTGTTTGGCTGGTTTTCCAAAACACATACTTCTTCAGCATAGCCAAAACCATCACCGCAAACAATTATATCTCCACTGCAAACATTTTGATAGGCAGAATAGTCAAGATTGTATTCATTCAGTATAAATACTGCTCCAACGGAGTTTGCCCCACAAGCGGTTTTAAAGTTTTGCATATCCTGATTGTATCCTAAATCAATTATAACACTTTCTTTGTGAGAATTTGTCACCAAAATTGAATAGTTTGCATAATTGTTGAAAACCGCCACCATGGATGTTTGCATCTTAGGCACAAACGAGAGTCCAAAACACAGTGCAAATAGACATACTGCCGCCACTCTTGACACAACCATTGCTTTCTTTTTCAAAATGATAAATCTTCCAAACAAAAACAACAGCAAGAAAAATGCAAGCACAACATAAATCGTTGTTGGCTTTAGGTCAACTTTCAAATTTGTTTGAGAAAACTTCTGTGCAATAATATATATTAAATCAAATCCATAGCCACACAGTTTTGGGATAAATCCAAAAAATGAAGTGAGCAAACTAAGCAAACTGCCAACAAACAAAAGTGGAAATATAATTCCAAAGAGCGGCACAATAAGTAAATTCACAAAGAATGAAAGCAAATTTATTGATGAAAAGATTTTTGCTGCAAATGGCAAAATTCCTATCTGAGCGGAAAGTGTGATTGCAATATATTTTGAAACTCCTTTTGGAATAACCTTTCCTATCCACTTGTTCAAAATTGGATAAAGCAGGAAAATTCCCAAAACACTAGAAAAACTCATCAAAAACCCTACATCAAATGCTGAAAGTGGGCTCGTGAGCAAAATCAAAATCCCAGCAAAACCAAGTGAGTTTAGATTGTCATACCATTTTCCGCAAGTGGTTGCAAACAAAAAGACCATTCCCATTATGCCAGCTCTCACCACTGAAGGAGAAAAGCCACAAAGATATGCATAAACAAGCAAGATAGACAGATTTATCAAAAAGTTTAGCCATGATTTTACTCTGCACTTTTTAAGCAAAAATCCAAGTGCAGCAATCAAAAAGCTTATATGAAGACCTGAAACAGTCAGAAGATGGATAAGTCCAGCTTCATTGTATATTCGTTTGACAGCACCATCAACTTCCGTCTTGTCTCCAAACAAAACCGCATAAGCAAGAGCAGCATTTTCTTTGCCCATTGAATTTTCAAGAACATTCTTGACAGACAAACGGAAATTTTCTGCAAACTTAACCTTTCTTCCTGTTGTGATTAAATCACTTTCGTTGACACTTGTTGTGTAGGCAATATTGTTTCTGAAATGAAATTCGTTTAGATCTCCAAGAGAAAATAAGTGTGCATTCTTTAGCACCGCATCAAACTCTACATAATCTCCAATTTCAATTTCTTGTGAAGAGTAAATCACACTCACATAAATATTTTTCGCACTTTCGCCATTGATTTTGACTTCATCCAAAATCCTTTGACTTCCACTTACATAGTCAGTAAATCTTCCGCTTATGTGACAGACACCATCATACTCTTTTGAGCTAAACGATGAAATTCCAACAAAATACATCCCCACCCCAAGTGCACAAAATGCCATAAGCACACAAAGTGGAACAATTTTCTTTAAAAATAACAAAACAAACATCAAAACTGACAAAATAGATAAAGAAAGGACAATATACAAGATATTGCCACTAAAAACAAACTTTGTCGCAACAACTGCAAAAAGCATAATCAAAAAGCCATAAAACAGTGGTCTAAAATGAATTTTTGTCTTTTCTTTCACGAATAAAGAATATCACAATCGCCACTGCTTTTGCAACAAACAAAATTATTTAATTTCTATTATATCCAAAATATTTTCAAACTTTATTTTCTTTCCTGACACTTCCAAAATCTGTTCTTCAAAAATTGGTTTGATATTGCCAGAAATTTCTTTGTTGTGTCCTTCTTCAAAAAACACCACTTTTGCTTTTGTGTTTTTGTCACAATTTATCAATATGTTTGAGATTTCGTTTATTTTTTCCTCTTGCAATTCACCTTTTTGAATCATCTCCGCTTGATACTCTTTCACTCTCAAAGCATTCTGCAAGCCTTTAAGGGCATCAAATGGTGCAAATTGTTTTGCTCTGTTTTGTCTAGACATTTTCACTCTCACCACTTCTGTGACCTCCAATTGTTTCATTTCTTTCTCTTTGAGTTGCCTTTTCCTTTAAATCAAGACCTTTCAAAACAGAGTTCTTGCCAAATTTCTCTTGCAAGGACAAAACACTCTCCACAAGTTTTTTCTCTTTTTTGATTTTTTCGATATCTGTAAACATATCATATCTTTCAAATTCGTCCGCATCCTTCACATCGGCAAAATCATAGCCAAGTCTTCTTATCGGTCTTGATTTGTCCACAATTTTGTCAAAAAGAGCAAGTCCGTAGTCGCCAATTATTGAAAAAAGGTTTGTTGTCACATTCATTCTGACTGTCGCTTTCTCAAAACTACCTTTGTCATCTCCATAGCCGACAATAATATGCACAAGTTCGGTCACAAGTTTTTGTTTGTAAAGATCATAACATCCATTTTGCAGCATTTCAAGCATAACAATTCTCGCATCGTCAAAGCTATAATTGCAAGGCAAAATTTGAGATGCAGAAACAGATTTTGCTTTTGTTTTATAGTTTTTTATGTCGCTCATAAGGCAAGTTTCTTTTCCCCATGAGTGGTCAATCAAAAGCTCAGCATTCACACCAAACTCTTTATACAAAAGGTCTTCGTTTGCCTGTGCAATCCCTTGCATATCATAAATTCCAAATTTCTCAAGTCTTTTTGCAGTGCCGTGAGAAATTCCCCAAAAATCTGTGATTGGAGTGTGATTCCAAAGAGTTCTTTTAAATTTTTCTTCATCAAGCCAACCAATTCTGTCTGGGCTATGTTTTGCCGTTATATCAAGAGCGATTTTTGCCAAATACATATTTGGTCCAATCCCAACAGTCGATGGAATCCCTGTTTTTCTGCCAATCTCATCCATAAGAAATTGTGCAAACTCTTTTGCCCTGACATTGTAAAGCTTCAAATAATCCGTCACATCAATTATACATTCATCAATCGAATAAACATGGATATCATCCTTACTCATATATTTGAGATAAATCCCGTAAATCTCTGCCGCATAGTCAATATACTTTTTCATTCTTGGTGGTGCGATGATAAAGTCAATATCTTTCGGTATTTCAAAAAGTCGGCATCTGTTTTTCACTCCAAGTTTTTTGAGTGCTGGACTCACTGCAAGGCAAATGGTTTTGTCTGTTCTGCTCTCATCCGCAACAACAAGTTTTGTTGTCATTGCATTGAGTTTTCTCTCCACACACTCTACTGAAGCAAAAAAAGATTTCATATCAATAACAAAATAGACTCTTTTTTCTCTCATAAATCTATTATAACACAAAAAAAGAAAAAGTCTTATTTCAAAGACTCTTTCTTTTCTAGTTTTTTGTTTTTCTTTTTCAAAGCTTTTTTCCATTTCTTTTTTGGAGCAATAAATGCTTTCACAAAAAGCCAAAATGTTTTTCTTATAAATTTCTTCCTGTCCTTGGGAAGTTTAGTGTAAGTTGATATCACTCTAAAAATTCTGTTTAGTGAAACCAAATCATAAACAGTGTCATGTTTTTCCACACAAAACAAGTTGTAGAAAGAATTTATAAAATCTTCTCTTTCATCACTTGACATTGACACCATAATCTCATCAAAAGTCTCATTTCCGACTTCCTGACCATCTTCAAACTCTCTAACAGTGACAAAGTTGTTGTCCTTAAAATACCAAGTGTATGGGTCGTGCTGAATGATGCCCACAGCTGCGGAATTTACAAGCGAGACCTTTTCCTTTCTCTTAAACAAAAGTCCAATCACAGAGTCTTTTGGAATGTATGTGTGAATTTTTTCCATAATTCTGCGATAACCTAAACTTTTCAAAAAGTCATCAGCAAAGCCCGGCCCATCCAAATTTGTGACTGATTCAATTTTCTCTTGTTTTTCTTTTGAAATTTTCGAAGCCGCATAAACAGCCAAATTTCCGCCCTTAGAGTGCCCACCCAAAAGATAGGTAAATTTATCATCTTTATCAATCAAACTTTCGACATATTGTTTTGCCTTCTCGTGAGAAGGAATATCGTTTTTGTATGCCCAAATAAAATCTTCCTTCACACCCACTGCCGTCTCATCTGTGCCACGGAAAGAAATAAACTTTCTGTTTTGTGGAAGTGTGATTGTCACAGCTGCAATTTGAGAATACTTTTTGTCATCAATCTCGCTATAAAAATTTGACACTTCCAATTCTCTGTATCTGTCATTCTTTTCCAAAATTTCCAAAAACTTTACAAATCTTTTTGAGCGGTCAAACTTTTTGTAGATGTTTTGCCTATAAATTCCTGCAAATTGCTTTATTTTGATTTTTTTGAATCCCCACATTGACAGAGCTTCAAATTTCAAATAAGAAATCATTGACAAAACAAACAAATCAAGTTGTGTAAGTTCTTTGTCAATCTCCGGCAAATTATGTTTTTTAAGGTATCCAATAATCTTCTTCATATTTCTCTTGTTATATATATTACTCGCCCAAAAATTGTTTTGTCAAACAAAAAAACAGTCTATTTTAGACTGTTTATCCATTTAAGTAATATTCCAAGCAATGT